>NZ_SDFT01000123.1:0-4815 GCF_004916815.1 Pantoea sp. R102 | reverse complement strand
CGCGCGCCAGCCGCTCCACCGTCCAGTTTTCGCCGGGCGCGCGGTGCATGGCCGCCATCGCCAGGCTGAGGCGCGGATCGCGCAGGGCCTGCACCAGCCCGCTGCCCTGACCACAGCCATTCTCCACCCAGCCCCGCACAATTTGCGCCGCCACCACATCGGCCAGCCGCGACAAAATGCCGGCAAAGCCCGCTTTGCGCTGACGCGTTTCACGCTCCATGGCATCCAGAATCGGCTGGATTTCCGGGTATTGCGCCAGCAGCGTGCTGACCAGCATCACGTCCGGCATGGTGTGCACCAGCGGCTGCATGCCGCCCAGCTCAAACGCCATGCAGGCGCTGAATAAAATCACATCGCTGTCGTCCGGGCAGGCATCCGCGTCCGGCGCATCGTTAATGGCGCACACGCTGTCGCAGATGGGTTTGCTGTTAAAGGTAGCGATCGGCACGCACACCGCATCTTCGCCGGAGATTAGCGCGTGCGGCTTACCGTGCGGAATCAGCAGTGCATCGCCCGCCTGCAGCGGATAGACGGTGCCGGAAGTGGAGCGAATCAGCAGCGAGCCGCGGCCAACAAAGTGCAGTTGCGCCTTGCCCGGCGCGTCATCATATTGCAGGCCAAACGGCGCATGCAGCGCGATGCGCTGATATTTGACGCCGTACAGGCGCATGCCCATCAGCAGTTCGCTGGTCAAATCTTCATAGCGGCTCATACAATCCAGACGAATTATCAAAAAACAAAGTTTCTGTATCATAGATCGTCTTGCGTCGTCTCTCTATGCTTACAGCCTGATATTTTGTGATGGGGATCGCAGATGAGTCTGGATACTGAAGTAGTGGAAACAAGCATTGCGGTAGAGAAACCCGCATGGGGCGCGGTGTTCGCCATGGCGTTTGGCGTCTTCGGCCTGATCACCGCAGAATTTCTGCCGGTGAGCTTGCTGACACCGATTGCCGACTCGCTGCGTGTCAGCGAAGGGCAGGCGGGCCAGACGGTCACGGTTACCGCGCTGGTGGCGCTGCTGACCAGCCTGGTGATCGGTAATGTCACGCGCCGCCTCGACCGCCGCCTGGTGATGCTGGCGTTCACGTTACTGCTCATCGCCTCGGCGCTGCTGGTGGCGTTTGCCGAAAATCTGCCGATGATTTTACTGGCGCGCGTGCTGCTCGGCATGGCGATTGGCGGCTTCTGGACGCTGTCGACCGCCATTACCATGCGGCTGGTGCCCGCCGATCAGGTGCCGCGCGCGCTGTCGATTGTGTTCAGCGGTATTTCGCTGGCCACCATCATTGCCGCGCCGCTGGGCAGCTATCTTGGCGGGCTGATTGGCTGGCGTAATATCTTCCTGCTGACCGGTGTTTTGGGCGTGCTGGCGCTGTTCTGGCAGTTCTTCACCCTGCCGTCGATGCCGCCGGAGAACAAAGCGCGCAGCGGCGGCGTGCTGGACCTGCTGCGTCAGAGCGTGATGCGCTGGGGCATGCTGGCGGTGATCATGATGTTTACCGGCCATTTTGCCTTCTTTACCTATCTGCGTCCGTTCCTGGAAACCAGCGCGCAGCTGAATGTGAATCAGCTGTCGCTGGTGCTGCTGGCGTTCGGCGTGGCGAACTTCTTCGGCACCTCGCTGGCCGCGTGGCTGGTGACGCGCAGCGTGTCGCTGACGCTGACCGGCATGGCGCTGGTGATGAGCGTGACGGCGGTGCTGCTGGTGAGCTTTGGCCACGTCTCCTGGCTGGTGGCGAGCGGCGTCGCGCTGTGGGGGCTGGCGTTTGGTTCAATGCCGACTGGCTGGTCAACCTGGCTGTCGCGCGCGGTGCCGGACGACGCCGAATCGGGCGGCGGGCTGCTGGTGGCAACTATTCAGCTGGCGATCACCGCCGGTGCGGCGGCCGGTGGCTGGATGTTCGATCTGCAGGGCGCGGGCGGCGTATTCCTTGCCAGCGGCGTGCTGATGCTGCTGGCCGCCATCACCATCTTTAACCGCGTGCGGCATCACGGTTAAATCCGTTTACCGCCATCAGGCGCGCCGCGACACGCTTCAGGGTGTGTCGCGGCGCCGCTTTTGCCGAGTATGCCTGGTCTCACCAATCACAGCAATAAATCCTGCCTTTTAATCAAATCCTGGTTTTTTAACCCTTTGCGCACAGGTTGCGCTAAATGTGCTTTTTATAGTCAAAATATTCGAATTACTTAGGCAAATCTCTGCGCTTTTTTTTGATCGGTTGCCGGCCTACTATATCTCTCATCAAGGCGATGTCGCCTTATTCAATCAAACATCATTAAGGAAATGACCATGAAAACCATCAAAACTTTTGCTGCTGTTATTGCTCTCTCTGTTCTGCCATTTGCCAGCTTCGCGCAAAGCGTGACCGCTACCGCCTCTACGCTTGACGGTGCTGAAGCGCAAATCGCTGCTAAAGCGCAGGAACTTGGTGCTTCCTACAAAGTGACTGAAGCCAACTTCAACAACGGCGTTCACATGACCGCAGAACTGACCAAATAAGTTTGCCTTACCCTCTGTGCTGACAGGGTGCCTTCGGGTGCCCTGGCGGCGTTGCTAACGCCATAAATCCCTGTCCCTTTTCCGCATAAATGATTATTATTCGCAAAAACTAACATCCTTATCGGCTCGCCTCGGGCTGAATTTCCTATTGGTTGCAATGTCGGGCTTTCATTTCACTGCCGCACGGCGGTGGTTTTGCTATGGAGAAGTTATGAAAGCGAATAAAACAATGCAGTGGGCGCTGCGTCCGCTACTGGTGGCCACGGCGCTGCTGTCCTGCAGCGCGCTGCAGGCGGCGGAAACGCAGCCGCTCAATCAGCCGATCGCCAAAGGCGCCTATGAACTGGCCTTCAGCAACAGCGACAACGCGCTGTTCCTCGCCACGGCGCAAAACGCCGGCAACCCGCAGGGCGGTACGGTTTACCGTCTCGATCCGCAGAATCTGGCGGTGAAGCAAACCATCAGCACTGAACTGAAGACCTTTGGTGCCGCCATCAATCAGCACACCAACGTGCTGTACTTTGGCAATACGGTCAACGGTGCGCTGACGGCAGTGGATGCCAGCAGCGGTAAGGTGATCAACACGCTGGTGCTGGATGGCCGCAAGCGCGGTGACACGGTTCGTCCGCTGCAGCCGCGTGAACTGGTCGCGGATGCGCTAACCAATCGCGTGTACATCACCGGTCTCGGCGCGCAAAGCGTGGTGTGGGTGGTGGACGGCAAAACACTCCAGCTCATCAGCACTATCCCGAATACCGGCAAAATGGGCACCGGGCTGGCACTGGATGCCGCCGCGCAGAAACTGTATGTCACCAATGCCGATGGCGAGCTGGTCACCATCAATACCCGCCTGAACGCGATTGAAAAGCGCCAGAAAATTGACGGTGATAAAGAGCACTTTTTCCTGAACATTGCGCTGGATAGCAAAGGCCACCGCGCTTTCCTCAGCGATGCGAAGCAGCCGCAGGTGCTGGTGCTGGATACCCGGACACAGCAGGTGATTCAGCGTATTGAGGTACCGGAATCGCTGGCGGTGCTGTTCAATGCTGACCGTGACGAGCTGTATGTCACGCACCGTAAAGCCGGTGAGATCAGCATCATCGATGCCAGCAGCTATAAAGTGAAACGCACGGTGAAAGCGCCGGGCCTGCCGAACAGCCTGGCGCTCTCCGCCGATGGCAACACGCTGTTCGTCAGCATCAAGCAGCCGGGCTCACGTAAGGAACCGCCAAAAAACCCGGACAGCGTGTTACGCATCGCGCTGTAGGGCGTAATTATCCGAAACTCAGGGGCGACGTGTGTCGCCCTTTGCATTTCCGGCCTTGATCCCCCCTTTCCCGCCCGGCTTACGCTACCTTTAGGACGACAACACCTAAGGGGAGAGTGCAATGAGCCAGTTTTTTATGCATGAAAAAAACGATCTGGTGAACGAAGCGATCGAAGGCGTGTTACTCAGCACACCGTGGCACAACCTGACCCGTCTCGATCTGGGCGATGAGATTCGCGTGGTGGTGCGTTCGGACTGGGATAAAAGCAAAGTCGCACTGATTTCCGGCGGTGGCTCCGGCCACGAACCGGCGCACGCGGGCTTTGTCGGCAAAGGGATGCTGACCGCTGCGGTGTGCGGCGATATCTTCGCCTCGCCGAGCGTTGATGCGGTGCTGAACGCCATCGTTAACGTCACCGGTGAGGCGGGCTGTCTGCTGATTGTGAAAAACTACACCGGTGACCGGCTCAACTTTGGCCTCGCAGCGGAGAAGGCGAAAAATCTGGGTTACAAGGTGGAGCTGGTGATGGTGCAGGACGATATCGCGCTGCCGGAGAACCCGCAGCCACGCGGCATTGCCGGCACCGTGCTGGTACACAAAATCGCTGGCTTCGCCGCGGAGCACGGCCAATCGCTCGACGAGGTTAAAGCGCTGGCGCAGCGCACCATCGACGCCACGTCCTCCATCGGCCTGGCGTTTGCCACCTGTCACATTCCGGGTGAAAAGCGCGACGATCGCGTGGCAGCGGGCCACAGCGAGCTGGGGATGGGCATTCACGGTGAGCCGGGCGTGATCACGCTGGATACGCAAAACAGCCGCAAAATTACCAGCATCATGACCGATCAGCTGGCGCAGGCGCTGCCCGACGGCAAACAGGCGCTGTTGATGATCAACAATCTCGGCGGCTTTTCCCAGCTGGAGCTGGCGCTGCTCACGCGCGAAGTACTGCAGTCGCCGCTGGCGGCACGCATCACCCATTTAATTGGCCCGGCAACCCTGGTCAGCGCGCTGGATATGAAAGGGTTTTCGCTGACGCTGCTGGCG
>NZ_SDFT01000122.1:0-6336 GCF_004916815.1 Pantoea sp. R102 | reverse complement strand
TGTTTACCACCGGGCGCGGCACGCCTTACGGTCTGGCGGCAATTCCGGTGATCAAAATGGCGACGCGCAGCGCGCTGGCGAACCGCTGGCATGACCTGATGGACATCAATGCCGGCACCATCGCGACGGGCGAAGAGAGTATTGAACAGGTCGGCTGGCGGCTGTTTGAGCTGATTCTGGATATCGCCAGCGGACGTAAACAGACGTGGTCAGATCGCTGGGGAATCCGTAATCAGCTGGCGGTATTCAATCCGGCACCGGTGACGTGATATGCAAAATTAACTTTCGGCGCGATCGGTTCCCTCTCCCGCCTGCGGGAGAGGGTTAGGGTGAGGGCGTGAACCAGGCCAAACTACAACAGCTTACCCCAGCTCTCCACCCACGGCGTGGTCACTGACTCGGGCTCCGGATTTTCCGTCGCATCCACCAGCAGCACCTCGCCAATACGCTGCGCCTGCTGCTCCTGCAGCGTGGCATCAAAGGTCTTACCGGCCCCGCAGAAATGGTCGTAACTGCTGTCGCCTAAAGCGATCACGCCATAGCGCAGCTCAGGCTGATAGCCCAGTTCATCGCGCACCTGCACATACAGCCGCGCGATATTGTCCGGAAAATCGCCCTGCCCGGTGGTCGAGGTAACAATTAACGCGACCTCTTTGCTGTAAGCCTGCCAGTCGGCCAGTGACGGATCTTCAAACACCTTCACCTCATGCCCCTGCGCTTCCAGCACCGGCTGCGCCTCTTCGGCAACCAGCAGCGCGTTGCCGTACACCGTACCTGTAAAAATGCCAATCTTTGCCATTTTGCCGCTCCTTTATTCTGTCGGCTTATCCTGGACTGCCTCAGCGGCAAACTCAACCCTCGGCACATCGGGCAGTTGCTGCTGCCAGCCAAACGATTGCAGCATCTGCTGCCAGACGCGATCCAGCCCGGCGCGAATCACCAGCGGTTCGCCGGTCACCGGATGCGTTAGCGTCAGCGCACTGGCGTGCAGCATCAGTCGATCCATGCCAAAGTGGGCTGCGGCACCGCGGTTCTGCCGCAGATCGCCGTGCGAGCTGTCACCAATAATCGGATGACGCAGGTGCGCCATATGGCGTCGCAGCTGATGCTTGCGCCCGGTGTGCGGCGACAGCTCAACCAGCGTATAACGTGCGCTGGGGTACTTGCCGATGGCTACCGGCAGTTCTGCCTGCGCCAGCGCGCGATAATCGGTGACTGCCGGCTGCGGCGCGCGTGGTTCCGTGACAAACTTGTCGGCAATTTTATCCAGCTCTTCCACCAGCGGATAATCCAGCGTTGCGCTACCGTCCAGCCAGCCGCGCACCACTGCGTGATAGGTCTTCTGAATCTGATGCTGCTCAAACTGCTGCGCCAGCAGCCGCCCGATTTCGCTGGAGAGCCCCATCAACAGCACGCCAGACGTGGGCCGATCGAGGCGATGCGCGGTAAATACGTGCTGACCAATCTGATCGCGCACTGTCTGCATCACCACCACTTTCTCTTTGCGATCGAGCCAGCTGCGGTGCACCAGCCAGCCCGCCGGTTTATTTACCGCAACCAGCCATGCATCCTGATAAATGATCTCCAGCATCAGGCGTCCGGCGGCGCAAACAGCGCATCAAGCTGGCTGAGCGTCAGCAGCAGCGCTGCATGGCCCGGCGTGGTGGGCGGCAGGGCCATCTCATAATAAGGCGTAACGGCGAAGTTTTGCGGCAGCGCGGCGCCGGCGTCAAGCAGCGCCTGCATGCGCGGCAGCAGGACCCACTGCAGCCATTCGAGCGGCTGCAGGGTATCGAGACAGAAAGGTTGCGTACTGTTAAAGGCTTCCGCCGTCGGGGCGTGCGTCTGCCAGTGGCCGTGTTCGCGCATCACCGCTTCGACCTGCTGCAGCCGCTGAATAATCAGGTGCGTCGACATACGCTACCTCCGCGTCAAAAAGGGGCGGCAAGCATATCATTAGTGGGTGCGCGCGCAAAAACGGCATAAAAAAAGGGAGCACTGTGATTACAGTGCTCCCGGTTCGTTTGCAGCATTCCCGCCACCGCTGTGCTCCCTGCTCATCCTTGACAACTGTTCCTGCGCTTTCCGTCGCCCGTCATCTTGACATTGGTCCTTAGCATCCTGGCCCGCCACATCCCGCGTGGCTCTCATTCTCCATCCTGGAGGTGTCCTTTACTCACTCCGGAGTGTCCTGCTTCATCCTGAAGCCTTCCCTGTGACGTAAACTCCGTTACGTTCCTGCCGCCTGGCTGACATTCTCCTGAACGTCTCTCAATCCGTGGCTTCCTGCCAGTGGTGACTATTCTGGCAGAAACCATCGCAATAACAAGTCAGTAAGCGCCGTTAAACGATTAAGCCATGTCTTAATTTTCAGATTGATGCCATAACTGCATGATTCACAATATTTTTACATTGCGGACTTCCGGAAGTCTGCGCAATGTTCTGGCGATCTCGCACAACAGTTGTGAGAGATCTCTTACAAAGGCTGCGAGAAAAGTCTGCAACTCACGAACTAACCGGTTGTAAAGCATTAAGAAATGTCTGAATATCCACCGCCAGTTTCTGCCGTTTTTTCGTTCCCGGCTGCTCCACAATCACCTCACCGGTCAGATTACACACCGCGATAACATCCTGCTCCGAATCTGTCGTGGCGATAAACAACGTCGGGCTCTGTTTCAGACGGCGCTTCATCACCAGATGACCAATCAGGTTCTCCTGCAGGCGGGTAAAATCGTCCTCGCTCCACACCTGCAGCAGCGTCAGCGGCTGCTGCGCAAACTGCGCATGCATGTCGCCGGCAAATTGCGTGGTATAGAACGTGGTGAGGTCCGGCTGCAGCTGAATATCCAGCGCGCGCTCAACGGCTGCCAGCGAGGCTGGCAGGGTAAAGTCCTGCGGCTGCCACAGGACGCGCTCATCCAGTTCACTGATGATGCAGGGCGACGGCACGCCGTACAGCTCTGCGCTGGCGGGAAAATGGCCGTGCTGCTGCTGCCAGTGCGCTACATAACGGGCGGTAAAATCGCGCAGGGCCTCTGCGGTTTGCTGCATCATTCATCTTCTCGCTGGTGATCGGTTACACTGACTCCCTTTGATGGATTTTAGTGGTAACCGTTATGTCTTCTGAAAACCGGGATACGGCGCTGAGCGGCCTGACTTTGGGTAAGCCCACCGCGTATGTTGATCGCTACGATAACACGCTGCTGCAGGCGGTGCCGCGCAGCCTGAATCGCGAGCCGCTCGGGCTTTATCCCGATAACCTGCCGTTCCACGGCGCAGATATCTGGACGCTGTATGAACTCTCCTGGCTTAACAGCAAAGGCGTGCCGCAGGTCGCGGTCGGCGAAGTGGTGCTAAGCGCCGACAGCGTGAATCTGATCGAGTCCAAAAGCTTCAAACTCTATCTTAACAGCTTTAACCAGACGATTTTCGCCGACTGGGGCGCCGTGCGGCAAACGCTGGAGCGCGATCTCAGCGCCTGCGCTAACGGCAAGGTCAGCGTGGCGCTGTTTCGCCTGAGCGAAGTGGAAGGTCAGCCGATCGGGCACTTCGCTGGCGATGTCATCGACGAGCAGGATATCACCATCAGCGATTACGGCTTTAACGCTGATTACCTCGCCAGCGCAACGGGCAGCGAAGTAGTTGAAGAGACGCTGGTCAGCCATCTGCTGAAATCGAACTGTCTAATCACCAATCAGCCGGACTGGGGCTCGGTAATGATTCGCTATCAGGGCCCGCGTATCGATCGCGAAGCGCTGCTGCGCTATCTGATTTCGTTCCGCCAGCACAATGAGTTTCACGAGCAGTGCGTCGAGCGTATTTTTAACGATATTCAGCGCTTTTGTCAGCCAGCAGCACTAACCGTCTACGCGCGCTACACGCGGCGCGGCGGGCTGGATATCAATCCGTGGCGCAGCAATGTCCCCTTCACGCCGGGCTACTCCCGCCTGGTGCGCCAGTAACAGATTGCGAGATGTCTCGCAGGCCGACGCACGGATGCGCGGTTCCACTTGAGCATTCGCGGCCGACAACGGTACTCTGGTACAGGCGCGAGGGCGACAGCGTGCTTACCGAAGGATTTTCGTCACTGCGCTCAACGGGTTAAGCGCAGCGTCATCAGTCACGCATTTGCGTGTAAAGGAGTTCTCTTGATTACACATATCAGCCCGCTTGGCTCAATGGATCTGCTCTCCCAGCTGGAAGTCGACATGCTGAAGCGTACTGCCAGCAGCGATCTCTACCAGCTGTTTCGCAACTGCTCGCTGGCGGTACTCAACTCCGGCAGCCAGACCGACAGTAGCCACGAACTGCTTTCCCGCTTTGAAAACTTTGACATCAACGTGCTGCGCCGCGAGCGCGGCGTGAAACTGGAGCTGATCAACCCGCCGGAAGAGGCGTTTGTTGACGGCCGGATTATCCGTTCGCTGCAGGCGAACCTGTTTGCCGTACTGCGCGATATTCTGTTTGTTAACGGTCAGCTCTCGGCAGCGGATCGTCTGCAGAATCAGGATGTCACCGACTCCGCGCACATCACCAACCAGGTGTTCTCCATTCTGCGCAATGCGCGCGCGCTGCACGTGGGCGAATATCCCAACACCGTGGTGTGCTGGGGCGGTCACTCCATCAACGCGGTCGAATATCAATATTGCCGCAATGTCGGGACGCAGATGGGCCTGCGCGAACTGAACATCTGTACCGGCTGTGGTCCGGGCGTGATGGAAGCGCCGATGAAAGGGGCGGCGGTAGGCCATGCACAGCAGCGCTATCACGACAGCCGGTTTATCGGCCTGACCGAACCGTCGATCATCGCTGCGGAGCCACCTAACCCGCTGGTGAATGAACTGATCATCATGCCGGATATCGAAAAGCGTCTGGAAGCCTTTGTGCGCATCGCTCACGGCATCGTGATCTTCCCGGGCGGCGTGGGCACGGCAGAAGAGCTGTTGTATCTGCTGGGCATTCTGATGAATCCGCAGAACAGCGATCAGGTCCTGCCGCTGATCCTCACCGGGCCAAAAGAGAGCGCCGATTACTTCCGCGTGCTGGATGATTTCATCGTTAATACGCTGGGTGAAGCCGCGCGCCGGCATTACAAAATCATCATTGATGATGCTGCGGAAGTGGCGCGTCTGATGAAGAAAGCCATGCCGCAGGTGAAAGAGTACCGCCGCGAAACCGGCGATGCTTACAGCTTTAACTGGTCGATTCGCATTGCGCCGGATCTGCAGGTGCCGTTCCTGCCGACCCACGAAAATATGGCCAACCTCAAGCTGTTCCCGAATCAGCCAGCGGAAAAACTGGCGGCGGATCTGCGGCGTGCCTTCTCGGGCATCGTGGCCGGTAACGTCAAAGAGATGGGGATCCGCGAAATCCGGGAAAAAGGTCCGTATCAGCTGCAAGGCGATGCCGATCTGATGCACCGTATGGACGAACTGCTGCAGGGCTTCGTCGCGCAGCAGCGCATGAAGCTGCCCGGCAGCGCTTACATCCCCTGCTACGAAATCATCAAATAACCCATCAGGAAGGCAGCCTGCGGGCTGCCGGTATCACTATGTCGCTTCATCTGCTTATTATCGACGCGCTCAATCTGATCCGCCGCCTGCACGCGGTGCAGGGTTCGCCCTGTCGTGAGGCCTGCGTGGCGGCGCTGCATCAGCTGCTGGGCCACACGCGACCAACGCACGTGGTGGCGGTGTTTGACAGCCATGACCGACAGCCTGGCTGGCGTCATCAGTTATTGCCGGACTACAAAGCGGGTCGCCCGCCGATGCCGGATGATTTACAGCAGGAGATGGCCTCGCTGCAGGCGGCCTTTGAGGCCAGCGGTGTCAGTTGCTGGGTTGCCGAACAGGATGAAGCGGACGATCTGGCCGCGACGCTGGCAGTGAAGATGGCCGACGCCGGTCATCAGGCCACCATCGTTTCTACCGATAAAGGTTACTGCCAGCTGCTGGCGCCGAGCATCCGCATCCGCGATTATTTTCAGAAGCGCTGGCTGGACGTGCCGTTTATCGAACAGGAGTTCGGCGTCGCGCCGGCCCAGCTGGCAGATTACTGGGGCTTATGCGGTATCAGCAGCAGCAAAATTCCAGGCGTGCCCGGCATCGGGCCGAAAAGCGCGCGGGAACTGCTGCTGCAGTTTGGTTCGCTCGAGGCGCTGTATCAGCAGCTGGATCAGGTACCTGAGAAGTGGCAGAAGAAGTTACGCGATCACCGCGCGATCGCGGAGGTGTGCCGACAGGTGTCAACGCTGAAGCGGGATTTGGTGTTGCAGGGGAATTTAAATACGCTGCGGTATCAGGGTCCGCCGCGTCATTGAGGTCGCCATGAATGGCG
>NZ_SDFT01000121.1:0-48332 GCF_004916815.1 Pantoea sp. R102 | reverse complement strand
AAAAAACAGCGCCATCAGCAGGCTAATCGGCAGCAGCACGTAGACGGTGATACGCGTCAGGTCGCGCCAGGCGTTACCGAGCGTTTCCAGCGAACGGTTGGCAAAACCGCGCATCAGCGCAAACGCCACCGCAATACCGGTTGCCGCCGAAAGGAAGTTTTGCACCGTTAAGCCCGCCATCTGGCTGAAGTAACTCAGCGTGCTCTCGCCTGCGTACGCCTGCCAGTTGGTGTTGGTGACAAAGCTGATCGCCGTATTGAGCGCCAGATCCCAGCTCAGGCCAGGCAGATGCTGAGGATTGAGCGGCAGCGCGCCCTGCCCCATCAGCATCGCCAGCAGCAGCACAAAGCCGAGCGCGTTAAACAGCAGGATGGCCAGCAGATAGTGCGGCCAGCGCATCGCCGCGCCGTCAACGCCGGCCAGACGCCACAGCACGCGTTCGCTGCGCGTTAGCAGGGGTTTATCCGCCACCATCAGCGCCAGCAAGCGGCCCAGCGGCTGCGCCAGCACCATCAGCACCAGCAGATAGCACGCAATCAGTAAAAACGCATTCGCCGCCATCAGAATGCCTCCGCATTAAGCAGGGCATAAATCAGGTAGCCCAGTAATAAAAATACCAGCACGATGCCGGCTATCACGCCCACACTCACAGCAACCTCCAGAGGATTTGGTAGTGCAGCAAGCATGCGCGGCGCGGCATAAAGAAGGGGTAAAAAGGCGCAGAGCGGGCGTAAAGAAAGTATAAAAACGCGGGCAGATCAGGCGCTTTCCAGCGCCCAGATGCGGTTCAGGTCAACGTTGTGCCACAAGCCGCTGTCCTCAGCGCCGGTGATGGTATCGGTGCAGAAGCTGTCGCCGAGGTCCAGCGCTTCCGGTTTGACCTCGCGCTGCGAATGCAGCGACCAGAACACATGCACTTTGGGCTTCAGCAGCGATTTTTCCCCGGCCTGCACCACCAGCGCCACGCGCCCGGAAGCCAGCCGTACCAGCGAGCCCACCGGATAAATACCGATGGTGCGCACAAACGCGTGCAGCAGCGCACTGTCAAAGTGGCCGCGCCAGCTCAGCATATTGTGCATCGCCTCAGCCGGCGTCCAGCCTTTGCGATACGGGCGATCGGAGGTCACCGCGTCGTAGACGTCACACACCGCCGCCATGCGTGCGTAGAGCGAGATCTCTTCGCCCTGCAGCCGATGCGGATAGCCGCTGCCATCGAATTTTTCATGGTGATGCAGCGCAATATCCAGCAAATCTTCATCCGCATGGGCTTCCATCAGCATTTGCGCACCGACGATTGGATGCTGGCGCATAATCGTAAACTCTTCGTCGGTGAGCTTATCCGGCTTGTTGAGGATGGTCAGCGGCACCGCGGCTTTACCGACGTCATGCAGCAATCCGCCCATGCCCACGCGACGCAGCTGCTGCTCATCCAGCCCCATTTTCTTGCCCAGCGAAATCATCAGACCGCACACCGCCATGGAGTGCAGGTAAGTGTAATCGTCATGATTTTTCAGCCGCGCCACGCTGAGCAGCGCGGTTGGCTCGCGGGTAATCGATCCGGCAATTTCATCGACCAGCTCAAGGGTAAAGGCAAGATCGAGGCCCTGCCCCATGCGCGCTTCGTTGAACATCGCCAGCACCTGCGGCTTGCCCTGGTTGAAGATGCACTGCGCCTGATCCATCTCGCGGAAAAACGGCGTCTGTGGAATGTCTTTTTTCGGCTGCGGCGTGGCAGGCGCGCGCACCGACCGCTCGGGATCGATCCATACCTGCTGTATCCCCTCGTTACGGATCAGGGCGATCTGACGCTTATCGGTGATCAGCATCTGGTTGCGAATGCGTTTGTCCTTGATCCACCAGACCTCAAGCTTGTGGATAAACATGCCTGGCCGCAGCTCGTCAACGGTAATCAGCTTTATCACGATATCGCTCCTTAATATCAGTGGATGGTAAGGAGTGATATCGGCAGCTGAGCAAAAAATCTTCAGGGCGGCGTGACTGGTCGGGACAGGCAGGAACGTTTATGCATAGCGCAATAAATTGCGCCGCTACCGCGCAGTGCATTAAGCCACTTTAATGCCAGCCTTTTGCGCCCTTTTCTCTTCTGTTGCAGCGGCAGCGTTGTGCCGATCGCCTACGCGTTCAATCGGGCCCATCACCAGCAGGAACAGCAGTGCCGCGACGACACAGTGCGCACCGACGAACACCAGGCCAATGCTGTAGCTGCCGGTCAGGCCAACGATCACGCCAAACAACAGCGGCGTGATAAAGCCCGCCATGTTGCCGATGCCGTTGAAGATCGCGCCGGCGAGGCCAACCGCCTCTTTGGGTGCCGTATCGCTGACCACGGTCCAGGTGCCCGCGCCCGCCGCCACGCCTTTGCCGAAGAAGGCAAACGACATGATGGCGATAATGCCGGCGTTGGAAGGGATCACCGCCGCCAGAATCAGCGAGGCGGCCATCAGCATGCCAACGATGTACGGCGTTTTGCGCGCCCACGACAGGCTCCAGCCGCGCGCCAGCAGCTTATCTGAGATGTAGCCACCGCTGATGCCGCCCAGAAAGCCAAACAGCGCCGGTGCAATGGTGGCGAAACCGGCATCCAGAATGTTCATGCCGCGCGCCTGCACCAGATAGATCGGGAACCAGGTAATGAAGAAGTAGCTAAGCGCGATGGTGCAATACTGGCCGAGGTAGGCGCACCACAGCATGCGGTTGGTGAGCAATGTTTTGAACATCGCTTTGCTGACCGGCGGCCGTGCGCGCAGCGTGTGTGTGGCGTCGATATCCACCAGCGCGCCACCCTGTTCAATGTAATGCAACTCGCTGGCGGAAACGTGCGGATGCTGACGTGGGCTGCGCATATAGCCCGCCCAGACAAACACCGCCAGCACGCCGATGCCGCCGAGCACAAAGAATGGCCATTCCCAGCCATAACGCGACACCAGCCAGCCGGAGAGCGGTGAGAATATCGCCACGGCAAAGTATTGTGCCGAGGCAAACAGCGACGATGCGCGTCCGCGCTCTGCGCCCGGGAACCACATGATCACTGCGCGGGCGTTGGCGGGAAAGCTCGGCGCCTCAATCAGGCCCAGCGCGAAGCGCAGCGCAAACATCAGCGTCAGCGCCATGGTCATGCCACTGGAAAACTCACCGACAAATCCCATCAGCAGGGTCGAAACCGACCAAAGCGCCAGCGTCACGCCGTAAACCTTTTTGGTGCCGAAGCGATCGAGAATCAATCCGCCGGGGATCTGGCCGATGACATACGCCCAGCTGAAGGCCGAAAGGATCAGGCCGAGCTGGATCGCCGACAGGCCAAACTCCTGTTTGATCGCCGAGCCGGAGATCGACAGGATCGAGCGATCGGCATAAGCGACCACTGACAGGAACAGAATCAGGCAAAGGATCCAGATACGCACATGGCTGTTCTGGCTGCGGTTTTTGCGTTGCAACATAGGCTGAATTCCTTGATGGAGGAGCATCCTGCCCCGAAGCGATGATGGTCAGGAATACCGCGCAGATTTCCCTGTTCAGCAACTATAGGAAGCCAGTGTTGCTCTGGTCATTGTGCGAATGAAGGAATCCGCGCGGCGAAACGGCGCGGGTTTTGGTCGCTGACACAAAGCCGGGTGCGGTAGCGCACAAAATCTTTAATCCGTGCTGGCTTTCGCCGCGGAATGTGCGCCAGCGCTGAGAAAAGAGTTTGCGCGATCACTATGAGCAGGCAAAGCATCCATGCGCGTCGGGCAAATTGTGCGCTGCACAGCAAATTACTACGCAGCAGATTGCCAGCTCTGCTGCCGGCTCGTAGGCTGAAAATGATTTCATTGAGCCATTTTTAACACCAATGAAAAATTTATTCTAATAAACAGCTTACTCTGGAGTCTGCGATGAAAACCCTCAAGGCGATACTGTTACTTGGCCTGCTGACCAGTTCGGCCTCCGCGCTGGCGGAGAAGATCGGCGTGTCGATGGCCTATTTTGACCAGAACTTCCTTACCATTATTCGTCATGCCATTGATAAAGAAGCTAAAGCGCGCGGGCTGGATGCCCAGTTTGAAGATGCGCGCGGCGACGTCGGCCGCCAGACCGACCAGGTGCAGAGTTTTATCAGCGCCGGCGTGGATGCCATCATCGTCGATCCAGTGGATTCCGCCAGCACACCGCAGCTGACCAGACTGGCGCAGCAGGCGAAAATTCCGCTGGTGTACGTCAACCGCACGCCAGGCGATAAAACCCTGCCGCCCGGCGTAGTGTTTGTCGGTTCGGACGAACGCGAATCCGGCACGCTGCAAATGGAGGCGCTGGCTAAGCTGGCAAATTATAAAGGTAACGTGGCGATCATGATCGGCAACCTGACCGATGCCGGCGCGCTGCAGCGCACCAAAGATGTCGAGCAGGTGGTGGCGAAATACCCAGGCATGAAAGTGGTACAGAAGCAGCCAGCAAACTATGCGCGCAACGAAGGCATGGACCTGATGCTCAACTGGATTGGCAACGGTGAAGCGATCGATATCGTCGCGGCCAATAACGATGAGATGGCGATTGGTGCGGCAATGGCGCTGGCAAAGAGCAATAAAAAGATTCTGGTGGGCGGCATCGACGCCACGCCGGACGGCCTGAAGGCTCTGGCGCAGGACAAGATGCAGGTGACGGTGTTTCAGGACGCCATCGGTCAGGGCAAAACCTCGGTAGACGTGGCGCAGAAGCTGATTAAAGGCGAGAAAGTGGCTTCACACGTGTGGATCCCGTTCGAGCTGGTGACCAAAGAGAATATGCAAAAGTACGTCGAGCGCAGCCAGTAGCCGACGGACACTGCCGGGGCACGATTGTGGCAAGCTGGGTTGCCTGGTGCGCATCAATGCGCACCCTACGGGCTACCTGTAGGGTCGCTATTTATGGCGACCTGGTTCGTCGTTCAGATGGTGGGCCACTTCCAGCAGTCTTAGCTGAGCTGATCGGATTGTTCAGCCAGCGCTTTGCTTAGTTTTGTGCGTACCCTATGCAGAAAATCGACAGTAGTGGTGCCCCATAAATGAGGATCAAACTCGTCCTGAAAATACGCTTCGAATGTCGTTTCTGGATCCGAACTTTCACTCAAAAAAAGATCAATATCCGCCGCTAGCCCCTGCCAACTGGCGGGATGCTCGTTGCGTATAAACGCATCAATTTTTGGCTCGATTTCATCACTATCATCGATAAGGTCATAGTCCTGACCAAAATATATCGTAATGAAACAGCCTAGCTCATTGAAATTTGAACGGTTCATGTCAGGCCTTAGGAAACGCAGTAAGAATAAAATAGGGTTTTCCATGCCACTACTCAAAACGAAGCACCAGCCAAACCCTATAGCAGCGAATAACGTCCGGGGAACCACGACGAATCATGATACCTGTCTGAGTGGCAAAAATTCTCTCCAGCTCCATTTTGGCATTCATTCCGGGAGGGAGATGTTTTACCCACATTTCTATCTGGTGGCTATTGTCCCTGATTACCCGACTAATTAGCTGCTCCGCCTCATTCACTGTCCTGAAGCTACTGGTCGCGTAAAGAGAGGGCCTGCGTTCCAGCCTGGCAACTAACTCTTCAGCTGTTTTACCAATATGGCGTTCAAGCGTGTGTCCGCCAGTGCTGCCCGCTAGCGCTTCATGAACCGCCAGGTTGATGCGACCAGAGCGTACAGCAGCAACGCGCACCGTACGGGTAGCCTGTAAACGCCACAGGGGCGCCATTTATGGCGACCTGGGTTGCCTGGTGCGCATCAATGCGCACCCTACAGATATTCTGTGAACACTGTAGGGGCGCCATTTATGGCGACCTGGTTACCGGGCGCCCCGGTTCCAGGCCGACGCAACCATCACTCGCGCAGTATCGCCATGACGATAATGTCGTGGTACTCGCCCTCGCGCAGGCAGGCTTTGCGCTTCACGCCTTCCTGCTCAAAGCCCAGGCGCTGATACAGACGCAGCGCGCGCTGGTTGTCGTGAAACACTTCCAGCTCAACGCGAATCACGCCCAGCCAGTTAAAGGCATAGTCGATACCCGTGCGGATCAGCCGCTCGCCGATGCCACGACCGCTAAACGCCGGATCGACGCCAATACCAAAACTGATGCTGTGACGCGTACGCGGCCGCTGTTCGGTAAACAGCGTCAGCTCGCCCACCATCTGCCCGTCGATTTCCGCCACAAAACCGATATAGCCTTCGCTGTCCATACGCTCGAATTTTTTCTGCCAGGTGGCGACGCTGGGAAACGGCAGCTGCGTGGTCCAGCGATACACCTCGGGATGACTGTATAAACGTTGATAGGCGGCGGCATCGCCCGGTTCGCGTCCGCGAATCTGCAAATCCATGTCGATAATCCCTGTTCAGTTGCACTAAGCTGTTAACTCTCACCGATCGGAAAGAGTGGCCTTATGTTGTATCGTCGTTTTGAACGTTTTATCAATATCTTTCAGGATGCCCCCACCGATTCCCCACCCGCCAGCGTGTGGCCGTTTTACCTCTATTATCTGCGTCAGGTGTGGCCAAGTTTTGTCGCGCTGCTGATTGTCGGACTGGCGCAGGCGCTGATCGAAGTGGCGCTGTTCAGCTATCTCAGCCGTATTATCGATCTGGTCAATCACACCACGCCCGCTACGCTGTTCAGCGATAACTGGCCGATTCTGCTGTGGATGGCGGCAGTGGCACTGATTCTACGGCCGGTAGTAATCGCGCTGCACGATATGCTGGTACATCAAAGCATTAACCCCAGCATGACCAGCATGATTCGCTGGCAGCATCACAACTATGTGCTGCGGCAGAGCCTCAATTTCTTCCAGAATGATTTTGCCGGCCGTATCGCCCAGCGCATCATGCAAACCGGTAACTCGCTGCGTGACTCGGCGGTTCAGCTGGTGGATGCCATCTGGCACGTAGTGATTTACGCCGTGACCTCACTGGTGCTGTTCGCGGAAGCCGACTGGCGCCTGATGATTCCGCTGATCGTCTGGATTGTGGCGTACAGCCTGTCGCTGCGCTTCTTTGTGCCGCGCGTCAAGCAGCGCTCGGTGGTGTCATCCGAGGCGCGCTCGAAGCTGATGGGCACCATTGTTGACGGTTACACCAACATCGCTACCCTGAAACTGTTTGCCCATAACGATCTGGAAAAACGCTACGCGCGCGACGCCATTCAGGAGCAGACCGACAAAACCCAGCACGCCAGCCGCATGGTGACCAGCATGGATATCACGCTGTCGACGCTCAATGGCCTGCTGATTGTCAGCACCTCCGGCCTCGCGCTGTGGCTGTGGAGCCAGTCGCTGATCAGCGTAGGCGCCATCGCGCTGGCCACCGGGCTGGTGATTCGCCTGGTGAACATGTCCGGCTGGATCATGTGGGTGGTGAACGGCATCTTCGAAAACATCGGCATGGTGCAGGATGGCCTGAACACCATTGCGCAACCGCTCAGCGTGCAGGATGCGCCGCAGGCGAAAAAGCTGCAGGTGATGCGTGGCCAGATCCGCTTTGAGGATGTGCGTTTTGACTACGGCGGCGGCCGCCAGGTGATTAACCGCCTGAATCTCAATATCAAGCCTGGCGAGAAAATCGGTCTGATTGGCCCGTCCGGCGCCGGTAAATCGACCCTCGTGAACCTGCTGCTGCGGCTGTATGACATCAACGGCGGGCGCATCCTGATTGACGATCAGGACATCGCGCAGGTCACACAGGCGAGCCTGCGCAGTCAGATTGGCATGATCACCCAGGATACGTCGCTGCTGCACCGCTCGATTCGCGAAAACCTGCTGTACGGTCGCCCGGATGCCAGCGAAGCCGAACTGCAGGCGGCGATTGTGCGCGCCCGCGCCGACGAGTTTATCCCGCTGCTCTCCGATCCGCAGGGCCGTACCGGGCTGGATGCGCACGTCGGCGAGCGCGGCGTCAAACTCTCTGGCGGCCAGCGCCAGCGTATTGCCATCGCCCGCGTGCTGCTGAAAGATGCGCCGGTTCTGATCATGGATGAAGCCACGTCGGCGCTCGACTCGGAAGTGGAAGCGGCGATTCAGGAGAGCCTGGAGACGCTGATGCAGGGCAAAACGGTGATCGCCATCGCCCATCGCCTGTCGACCATCGCGAAAATGGACCGGCTGGTGGTGCTGGAGAACGGCGGCATTGTTGAGATGGGTAACCATCGCGAACTGCTGGCGCACGGCGGGCTGTACGCGCGCCTGTGGCAGCATCAGACCGGCGGATTTGTCGGCGTCGATTAATCGCCGCGCCGGTAAGGCAGGGCGTCGCGCGCTTCCTGTGCCCAGGCGCGTACCCCTGCCCGCTCCTGCTGCAGAAAATCCCCGACCGCGTCACGCAGCCCCGGATGGCACAGATAGTGCCAGGAGTGGGTGAGTTGCGGTTCAAAGCCGCGCACCAGCTTGTGCTCGCCCTGCGCACCGGCATCAAAGCGCTGCAGCCCTTCGGCGATGGCGAAATCCATGCCCTGGTAGAAACAGGTCTCGAAGTGCAGCCGGTCAAACTCCGCCAGACAGCCCCAGTAGCGGCCATACAGCGTGTCGTCATCCACCAGACAGAAGGCCATGGCCGCGGGCTGCTGCTGTAGCGTGGCGATCACCACGCGAATCGCCTGCGGCATCCGCTCCGCCAGCAGGCTGAAGAAGGAGCGCGTCAGATAGGGATGCTGGCCGCGCACCGCGTAGGTGTTGGCGTAGCAGGTATACACAAAATCCCACTGATCTTCACGCAGCTCATCGCCGCGATACCAGTTAAACGCAAAGCCGCTGCTGGCCACCTGTTCGCGCTCTTTGCGCAGCTGCTTGCGTTTGCGCGACATCAGCGTGTCGAGAAAGTCGTGAAAATCGCGGTAGCCGCGATTGTGCCAGTGATACTGCACGCCGAGGCGCGCCAGCCAGTCCGGCTGGGTTGCCAGCAGCACGTTGGCGTGCGGCGTGGTGAAGTTGATATGCGCCCCGCTTAAGCCGTGCCGCTGCAACGCATCGGGCAGCGCTTCCAGCATCGGGATGATGGCCGTCTCGTCGCCCAGCAGACGCGCACCGGTCACCGGGCTGAACGGAATGGCGCCGAGCCATTTGGGGTAATAGGCGATGCCGGCACGCTGGCAGGCATCGGCCCACGCGTGATCGAACACATATTCGCCCCACGAGTTGTTTTTACGGTAGCCCGGCAGCGCCGCACGCAGCCTGCCGTCTTCGCGCCACAGCAGATGATCCGGCTGCCAGCCGTTTTCCGCGCGCACGCTGCCACTCTCTTCCAGCGCGAGCAGGAAGGCGTGACGCAAAAAAGGTTGATTGTCAGGTAACAGCGCATCCCATTCGGCAGCGGTGATCTCCGCCAGCGATGACAGGTGAAGCAAAGGCATTGTTGGCTCCCGGCCAGCTTAAGGCGAATGCCTAGTTCAGCAGGTTTTGCCGCCGTGCGAAAGGTGCGGCGCACTGAATGTAAAGCGGGTCGTTGCGCCATGCTGCGCACATTGCTGCCGCGGCCCGTGCCACGATTTTTCACTTCGCCTGTGTATACTCACCCTTTTCCCTTGCAGGAAATGCCATGGATCGTCTTGATTGTGATCGCATGTTTGTCGCCGTACTCGAAGTCGGCAGTTTTGCCGGTGCCGCCGCCCGGCTCGGCACCAGCAGCGGCCAGGCGTCAAAGCTGGTGTCGCGTCTGGAGCAGCAGCTTGGCGTGCAGCTGTTCAAGCGCAGCACACGGGCGCTGTCGCCCACCGAGATCGGCCGCGCCTATTACGAGCGGGTGAAAACCCTGCTGGAGGCGTTCGACGCGCTGGATGCCACGGTGCAGGAGAATGCCCGCTCGCCCACCGGCCGCCTGAAGATTAGCGCACCCGGCACCTTCGGCACCGCGGTGCTGGCCAGCGTGCTGGTGGCGTTCGCGCGTCACTATCCGCTGATTGAGCTGGACGTCAACTTCTCCGACCGCGCCGTGAATATCGTCGATGAAGGCTTCGATATGGCGATCCGCATCGGCAAGCTGGACGACAGCAGCCTGATTGCGCGCCGTCTGGGCGAGGTGCCAATTCGCCTCGCCGCCGCGCCCGGCTATCTGCTGCAGCACGGCACGCCGCAGCACTGGCGCGATCTGGCGACGCATCAGTGCATCAGCGATACCAACTTTCGCGATCCCTGGCACTGGCCGTTCGTCACGCCGTGCGGCGACAGCGTCAGCATGCCGATTCGCGGCCGCCTTTGCTTCTCCAATACCGAAGCCTGCCTGCAGGCGGCGCTGGCCGGCCTCGGCATTGCACGTCTGCCCGGTTTTATCGCTGCACCGGCGCTGCAGCGGGGCGAAATCGTCACGCTGCTGGAGGACTTTGCGCCGCCAGCCATGGGCCTGTTTGCCCTGTATCCGCCCGCGCGCCATCTGGCGCAGAAAACCCGCCTGCTGATCGACTTTCTGGCCGAGCACTTCCGCCTGCATCCGCCCGGCTGATTCCTTCCATTCTGGAAACAATCAAAGCCGTTTTGCCCGGATTATCAGCATAACGGCAGCACGGTAAGCTGCTGACATCACTTTAGAGGAGCAGAGCGATGTTGGTAAACGGTAAGTGGAGCGCAGAGTGGCATCCGGTTCAGGCCACCGATAAACAGGGTGGCTTTGTACGCCAGACTTCCAGCTTTCGTCACTGGATTAGCGCCGATGGCAGCAGCGAATTTGCCGCCGGGCCGGATCGCTATCATCTGTATGTCGCGCTGATCTGCCCATGGGCCTCGCGCACGCTCATTGCGCGCAGCCTGAAAGGGCTGGAGCAGATTGTCAGCGTGTCGGTGGTTGAGCCGCAGCTTGGCGCGCAGGGCTGGCGCTTCGGCGATTATCCCGGTGCCGATCGCGACCCGCTGAACAACGCTGAGTATCTCCACCAGCTGTATACGCGCGCCGACGCCGACTTCACCGGGCGCGCGACCGTGCCGGTGCTGTGGGATAAAAAAACCCAGACCATCGTTAACAATGAGTCGGCGGATATTCTGCGCATGTTCAACAGCGGCTTTGGCGATCTGGCAGACAACCGGCTCGATCTCTACCCTGAGGATCTGCGCCCGGAGATCGACGCGCTGAACGCAACGATCTACCCGCGTCTCAATAACGGCGTTTATCGCACCGGTTTCGCTACCACCCAGGTGAGCTATCAGCAGGCGTTTAATGAGGTGTTTGAGCAGCTGGATGAGCTGGAGCAACGGCTGAAAGATGGCCGCACTTTTCTGCTGGGTGAACGACTGACCGAAGCCGATATCCGCCTGTTCGTGACCCTGATACGCTTTGACGTCGCCTATCACGGCCTGTTCAAATGCAACCTGCGCCGCCTGCGCGATTACCCGCTGCTCGATCGTTATCTGAAGAGTGTGCTGGCGGTCTCCGGCGTGCGGCAAACGGTGAACATCGACCACATCAAACAGGGCTATTATTCGATTAAAGCGCTGAATCCCAACGGCATCGTGCCAGCGGGACCGGATATGGCGGACTACGGTTTTTAAGGAGCAGGGCAATGGCAAAAGCGTTAGTGGTGTTTTTACATGGCGTCGGCAGTAATGGCGCGGATTTGGCGGTGCTGGGGCAACACTGGTCAGCGCTACTGCCCGACGTGGCATTTGCCGCGCCCGATGCGCCCTTTCCCTTTGAGCACGCGATGGGCTATCAGTGGTTCAGCCTGACCGGCATCACGCCGGAAAACCGTCCGGCACGCGTACGGGCTGCGCGCGACGCCTTTGACGCCACGCTGCAGCAGTTGATGGCGCAGCACGCGATGGCCGGCGCGTGGCAAAAGGTGATTCTGGTGGGATTCTCGCAGGGCTCGATCATGGCGCTGGATGCGCTGGCCTCCGGACGCTATCCGCTGGCTGGTGTGGTGGCCTTCTCCGGTCGCCTGGCCTTTGACGAGGCACTCACGCCGCCGCCGCATGCCTCCGCGCTGCTGATTCATGGCAAAGCCGATGAGGTCATCCCGTTCAGCGAAACCGTCTCCGCCGCGCAGCGCCTGCAGAGCGCGGGCGTCGCGGTCACCGCACAGTATGAACCCACCACCGGTCACACCATTTCCAGCCACGGCGCAATGCAGGCAGCGGCCTACATCGCCCAGTGTCTGCAGGATTAAGGCCAGTAGCGCTGCAGCGCCTGCCACGCCTGACGCGCGGCCGCTTCCGGCGGCTGTGCTTTGAGGCGATCGTTAAACACTTCGATGCCCACCGGACCGCGATAGCCTGCACTTTTCAGCTTATCGACAAAGCGTTCCACTTCAATGATGCCGTCGCCGGGCAGTAAGCGCTGATGGCGCGCATAGTCGCTCAGCGCCTGCTTCTCCTGCGGTGGCATCTGCGCCATATCGCACAGCTGCACTTCATAAATGCGGTCGGCCGGAATGCCGTCGAGCTGAGAGGCATCGCCACCGCGTGCGCAGATGTGGAACAGATCGACCACTAGCCCGATATTGGGCTGATCCAGCCGCTGCAAACGCTGCCACGCCAGCGGCAGCGTATTATCGACGCTGCACCACGCCATCGGTTCATACATGATGCGCATGTTATAGCGCGCGGCTTCCGAGGCCAGCCAGCGCAGATCCTCATCAATGCGCTCCGCAACGCAGTCTTCGCGCGTGGTCGCCGGCGCCTGAATGGTATCGCAGCCCAGCGATTGCGCGACGCGAATGAAATCACGCAGTTCGGCGCGCTTTTGCAGCCGTTCGCTGTCCGGCGCGCCGGTAAAGTCACGCAGCACCTGCAGATTGGTAAAGCCCAGGTTCAGCTGCGCGGCCAGCGCCGCCGTGTGCTCAGTAACCTCTTCCCGCCACATTTCAACCTGATCGAACCCGGCGGCACGCGCCGCCTGCAGCTTATGCGCCGATTCACCGTTTAACAGCACCAGGTTAAGGAATTTCGGGTTTGCAGACATCAACAGCTCCTTAATCATCCGGATAAAGCGGTGACAGAGGCTGTGCGCCACCCGCACAGCATCCTGATCAGTATCCCCCTCTTAAGGGTGATTTCAAGCGTGTCGTTTAGCCCAGCAGATTCACCACGGCGAAACCGGCAAAGGTCATCAGCAATGAACCGATGACATGCACCATCACGCTCGACATTGCCCACAGGTATTTTCCTGATTGTAGCAACACCACGATCTCGGCCGAGAAGGTCGAAAACGTCGTCAGCCCGCCGCACAGGCCGGTGACGATCAGCAGCTTCCATACGGGATCGATGTGCGGATTGCGCACAAACCACGCCATCGCCGCGCCAATAATAAAGCCACCGACCAGATTAACGATCAGCGTCCCTGGCGGCAGGTTGGGGAATAACGTATTGAAACGCAAAGAGATAAGCCAGCGCAGCGTGCAACCGATGGCACCACCGATCATGACCGCGAACAGCGACTTCAGCATAGTCTGGAGCTCCTGAATTGAGATACGCGCAGGGCCGCGGCAGGACAGAAACTACACCTGACACACCGCCGTCTCCCGCGCAGGGATAAGCAAGTTGTCAGGCGTCATCAGCCGTCTGTAACCAGAGGGCGGTTGGGTAAGGTGGCACGCCATCACCTCAGAGGCACGATAATACGCTGGCGCGGCGGAGGTGACAATATTCAACTGCTGTCAGCGTATCGTCGGGAACGATTATGTTTTACCGTGGCAGACATCATCAGCAAGGAGATTCCGATGCGTACCCTGATTTTTGATACTGATATCGGCGTGGATGACGCCTTTGCGCTGGCGTATGCGGCGCGCACGCAGCGGCTGCTGGGCATCACCACGGTGTTTGGTAATGTCGCGGTTGGCCAGGCGGTAAAAAACGCCCGGCTGTTCTGTGCAAAGATGAACATCAGCGCGCCGGTGTATCGCGGCTGTTCGCGTCCGCTGGCGCTGGCCCCTTCCGCACCAGCGAGCCTGCACGGCGCAGACGGTCTCGGCGATGCCTTCGATAACCCGTATAGCGATACTGCCGACAGCGCGGTGCAGTTCATCATCGACAGCGTACGCGCGCAGCCGCACGCGATTACCCTGGTGGCAATCGGGCCGCTGACCAACATCGCCTGCGCCATCAACCAGGCACCAGACATCATTCCGCTGGTGAAAGAGCTGGTGATCATGGGCGGCGCGTTTGGCACCGACGGCCACGCCGGTAACGTGACGCCGTTCGCCGAGTTCAATATCTGGAAAGATCCGCATGCCGCCGATCAGGTGCTGGCCTCGGCGCTGCCGGTGGTGATGCTGCCGCTGGATGTGACGCACAAGGTGCTGATCAGCGGTGAAGAAGTGCGCCAGCTGAATCAGCCGGTATTGAGTGCCATCTGCCGGCCTTATCTGGCTTACAGCCTGCAAAAAGAAGGATTTGATGGCATGGCGCTGCACGATACCCTGACGCTGTCGTGGCTGGCGCTGCCGCAGGCGTTCAGCGTGACAACAGCGCCGGTGCGCGTGGTGACCGAAGGCATCAGCCGCGGCCAGACGCTGCAGCGCGTGAGCACCCTCGCCTCGCGCGACGATCCGTTCGCCGGCCTGCGCGCCCAGCGGTTGTGTCTGGGCGTCGATGCCGAGGCGGTACGGCAACATTTTTTTGCCACGCTGCGCGCCTGACACGCTCTCTAGCGGGCGAAATGGATGACGCCTTTGATCAGCTCAGGGTTGTTGATCACCCCGGGCTCAAAAGTCTCGGCCAGCGTCGAGAAGTCGTAATGGCGGTTGAGCATCATATCGGCCCGCAGCTGACCGCTGGCCATCAGGGCGCGCACCCTGTCAAAGTCTTCCCGCGTGGCGTTGCGGCTGCCCAGCAGCGTGGTCTCCTTTTTGTGAAACTCGGTGTCGGGGATCACCAGATCGCCTTTGTGCAGGCCAACAAACACGATGGTGCCGCCGTGACGAATCAGCTGCACGGCGCTGTTCATCGCCGCCGGACTGCCGGTGGCGTCAATCACTTTAGCGGCCAGCCGCCCGCCAAACTCTGCGCGCAGCGCGGCGATAAAATCATCGGCCAGCGGATCGATCGTCGCCAGCTGCAGCTGCAGCGCAACGTGCGCGCGCCGCTGAGCGCTGGTATCGGCCACCACCACCTGTGCACCGGCTGCGACGGCAATCGCCGCGACGCCCAGGCCAATCGGTCCGGCCCCGACCACCAGCACCTGCTCATCGGCGACCAGCGCCGCGCGTCGCACCGCATGGGCGCTGATGGCAAAGGGCTCAATCAGCGCCGCTGCTTCGGGCGCCACATCATCAACCGCCAGCAAATTAGTGTCCGGCACGCTGAGAAACTCGCAAAAACCGCCGTCCTGATGCACGCCAATCACTGAAATCTGTTCACAGCAGTTGGTTTTGCCGCTTAAGCAGGCGTCGCAACGCTGACAGGCCACGTAAGGAATCAGCGCCACGCGCTGCCCTGGCTGAAAACCCTGCGCCGCCGCGCCCAGCGCCACCACTTCACCGCACAGCTCATGACCGAGCACGCGCGGATAGGAGAAAAACGGCTGATTGCCGGCCCAGGCGTGAATATCGGTGCCGCAAATGCCGGCAGCAATCGGTTTAATCAGGACTTCGTGCGCGGCAGGCGTCGGTACGCTGCGCTGCTGCCACACCATGCTGCGCGGTTCGGCGACCACCAGCGTTTTCATGTTTGTCATCGTTTCCTCCTGGGCTGTTCACGCAGTTATGGCGAAAATCGACCGCGGCGGGAGGCTGCGCTGTACGAAGTGTGAGTCAGCGCGATTTTTTTGGGCTTTGTGTGGTTTTTAATGCATAAAAAACCGGAGGGCCGTATGAGCCGAAGCCAGAATCTGCGTCACAACGTCATCAATCAAATGCTGGAAGCTATTGCCCGCCGCCATGTGCGCTCGCCGCTGCCCCCGCAGGCAGCGCTGGCCGAGATGTTTAATATCAGCCGCACCACGGTGCGGCACACGCTGCAGCATCTGCATCAGCGCGGCGTGCTGGAAAAAGTGGCTGAGACCTACGTGATCGTGCGCGATCCCTGCGAGGAGGATGGGTTTAGCGTACTCAGCCCACCGATCGACCAACAGGCGGTGCAGTTTGAGCAGGCGTTTTTTAACCTGATTAACCAGCGTTTGCTGATGCCAGGCGACAGTTTTACCGAGCTGCAGCTGGCGCAGCAGGTGCGGGTCAGCCCGGTGGTGGTGCGCGAGTTCCTGCTGCGCTTTATGCGTTATAACCTGCTGGAACCGGTTAAACGCGGCCACTGGCGGATGAAGAAATTCGATCAGGAGTACGCCGAAAAGCTGTTTGAACTGCGCGAAATGCTGGAAACGCACGCGCTGACCCGCTTTCTTAACCTCGCCGCCGGTGATGAACGCTGGGTGCAGGCGCGCGATCTGCTGGATCGTCATCGCGCGCTGCGCGACACCATCGCCAGCAACTACCGCCAGTTTGCCGCGCTGGATAAAGAGATGCATACGCTGATTCTCTCCGCCGCCAACAACCCGTTTTTCAACCAGTCACTGGAAATTATCTCTGTGATTTTTCACTCGCATTATCAGTGGGATGAAAGCGATCTCAAGCAGCGCAACATCGTCGCGCTGGAGGAGCATATGGCGATTCTTACCGCGCTCATCAGCCGCCAGGATGTGGACGCGCTGTGCGCGCTGCATGCGCATCTCAGAACCGCCAAACACTCGATGATCCGCTCTATCCGGCAGTACAATTAAAAACCGATTAAAAACCACAAAGCATAAGCGCCCGCACGAATCAGAAACATGTTTGCAACATCTCCCGCGGTTTACTTCTAGTCTCGAAGGCAGCCCCTTAGGGCAGCCCGTTTCGCTGCCGCAGGAACCCCAAGACTGATAACGATAAGTACCCGAACCTGGGAGGTTGCAATGGAAAATACATCAACGCGCGGCGGCACCACCGCGCCAGCACCCGAGCACGCCGGGCAGGATTATGTGCCGGCGCGCGCCGATGTGGTGCGCTCTCCGCGCATCCGTAAGATTCAAATCACCGCCATGCTGTTGCTGCTGTTCGCCGCCATCATCAACTACCTTGACCGCAGCTCGCTGTCGGTGGCCAACATGACCATCCGCGAGGAGCTGGGCTTATCGGCCACCGAGATTGGCGTGCTGCTGTCGGCGTTTTCGCTGGCCTACGGTTTAGCCCAGCTGCCGTGCGGCGCGCTGCTCGATCGCAAAGGCCCGCGCATTATGCTGGCCATCGGCATGTTCTTCTGGTCACTGTTCCAGGCGGCGGCCGGGCTGGTGCATAACTTCACGCAGTTTGTGCTGGTGCGCATCGGGCTGGGCATTGGCGAAGCACCGATGAACCCGTGCGGCGTGAAGGTAATCAACGACTGGTTCAACATCAAAGATCGCGGTATGCCGATGGGGATGTTTAACGCGGCGTCGATGATTGGTCTCTCGGTGGCACCGCCAATTCTGGCGGCGATGATGCTGGTGATGGGCTGGCGCGGCATGTTTGTCACCATCGGCGTGCTGGGCATGTTTCTCGCCATTGGCTGGTATCTCACCTATCGCGACCGGGATAACAACAAGCTGAGCGGTGAAGAGATTCACTATCTGCAGGCGGGCAGCGTGGCATCACGCAAAGAGCCGCTGAGTTTCGCCGAGTGGCGGGGACTGTTTAAGCAGCGCACCATGTGGGGCATGATGATTGGCTTCAGCGGCATCAACTATACCGCGTGGCTGTACATCGCCTGGCTGCCGGGCTATCTGCAGTCGACCTATCATCTGGACCTGAAAAGCACCGGCCTGCTGGCCGCCATTCCTTTCCTGTTCGGCGCGGCAGGCATGCTGCTCAACGGTTACGTGGTGGATGCGCTGGTGCGTCGCGGTTTTGACGCGGTGAAAGTGCGTAAAGTGTCGATTGTCAGCGGCATGCTGCTCTCCGCGGCCTTTACCACCTTCGTGACGCGCGCCACCGACACCACCAGCGCGGTAACGCTGATTGGTATGGCGCTGTTCTGCATTCACTTTGCCGGTACCTCATGCTGGGGCCTGATCCACGCTAACGTCACGGCGCGCATGACGGCGTCAGTGGGCAGTATCCAGAACTTTGCCAGCTTCGTTTTCGCCTCTTTTGCGCCAGTAATTACCGGCTGGGTACTGGATACCACCAAATCGTTCAGCCTCGCGCTGATGATATGTGCGGGCGTCACGGTGGTCGGCGCGCTGGCTTACCTGCTGCTGGTCAGAAAACCGATCACCGATGGGGTGTAACACCAGGGTTTCTGCTTAATGCTTTTCGCCGGGTGCGCAGGTTATGCGCACCCTTTCTTTATCCCCCCGCCACACCTATTCCAGCCGCCGCGTTATCGCCTGATTCTGGGTCTGATCAGATAAATTAAACTGAATGATGGCAATTACTATCCAGCACTATTAAGCCCAAAATAAGGAAAATATACCGCTAAACACGCCGGTAATAGTTATTATTTTAAGACAAAACTCAAAGACGAATATTATAAATCACCACCCTCAATGTATTATTATCCATTAATGCATTAACGAAGATGAATTAATTAGCCACAGTAAACTTTTGTGGATTAGATCAAAGTTTGACCGGACAATTTAACTTACCGTTCAGTCACTATTAATGTTCAGGTATGAGCGTGGTGACCAAATGGATTTACAACGCAAGGCCCTTTTTATCTCTTTTGATGCTGTGGCATTATCGGGTATTACGGTAGAAGCCACTAAAATTGCCGTTCGGTTACGCGAGCAGGGAATCATTTCCTTTCTTGATATCGGCTACGACATAAAAATTGATAAGGGAAACTTCGGACGCCCCTATTCCGAAAGTGAAATTAATTCGCTGAAGCATCATTTTACATTAGTCCGGCACGATGAAATTCGTCAGGTGGAAGGTTATAACCCGGCCTTTCTGCAATATATTCATGACGTACTGATTAATCATAGCCAGACGCTGGATGCCGCCGCAGAAAAAATCCTGGTGCAGCAGACGGAAAAGATGGCACAGGCGGTGGCAAACGCGCTGTGCGCAAAATGGCAGGCGCTGGATATCAATTATTTAATCATTGAGAACGGGACGCTGCCGGATAATATTATTTTTACCCGCGCGCTCTATCTGGCGATTGCGCAATACGGCGCCGCAAAACAGCTCGGCCGGTTTGTGTTGTGGCGCGACCATGACCTGATGTGGAACAGCGAATCCACCTCATCGCGTTACGGCAGCGCGCCCTGGCCACATGCCGTCAGGCAGCAGCCCTCGCCGCATATCACCTACGTCACGCTGAACCAGGCACTGGCCTCACAGCTGGCGGCCTGGTGCGAACATCAGGTCGAAATCGAGGTGATGCGTAATACCTATCCTTTTGACCCAAGCCATCCGCGCAAAGATTTACGCCGCCAGTTTGGGTTGCTGGCGCAGGACAAGGTGATTGCCCGCACCACGCGAATTATTCCGGCTAAGCGACTCGATCGGGATATTCACCTGTTGCATGCGCTGAACAGTGAACTTATCGCGCAGCATCAGCCACAGCGCGTTTATTTAATGGTCGCCGGCGATCCGCTGGAAGACAGCGTGCATTATCACGCATTGAAGCAGTTAATTAGCCGATTCCAGCTGGAGCGTTACGTCATCTTTTTTGGCGCGTTAAATCACGACTTTATGGAGCGTAATCCACAGGCCACCACCATTCAGGATCTTTATCACGCCTGCGATGTGGTGTCGTTTTTAACCGCATGGGATTACGACAGCTACGGTAATCCGATTGGCGAGGCGATCAGCCATCAGCGCTGTTATATCGCCACCCGCTATGAATATTATCACGAGGTGTATGGCCAGTACGGTTTTGAAGGCGAACTGATGGCGATTTCCGCCAGCCATGATGGCCTGCCGGATGCCGATTTTATTCAGCGCGTCAGTGCTTTATTACGGGATGACGCACGCCGCGACGCCATCGCCACGCGCAATTATCAGAAAGGAAAATCCCTGCTGTCGGATCACATCTTCCGGCAGATATTTAATGTGTAGTTAAGGAGTGACTATGGATAACCGTTGTTTTATTTCTGTCGTGCTGCCGGTTTATAACGAGGCAGCACGTATTAACGCGGTGCTGGAATCAATATTGCAGCAGCGTTCACCCGGCGGATTGTTTAATTTTGATAATCTGGAAGTGATCATGGTGGATAATAATTCCACCGATAATTCGGTCGCGCTGATTGAAGCCTTTGCCGCGCAGCATCCGCAGCTGACAATTCATCAGCTGCAGGAGACGGTGCAGGGCGTCTCTTCGGCGCGGAAAAAAGGCATGGATTTCGCCTCACAGCGCGCCGGTCTGCGCGACGAGGCCAGCGGTTTTCAGCGCAAGCACTACATTCTTTCGGCCGATGCGGACTGCACCGTTGATGCGCTGTGGATCGACGAACTGGTCGGCACCATGATTGCGCAAAACGGCGATCTGGGCACCTGTAACTACTACTACGAAACCGCGGATTTTCACGAGCGCCCGCGGCTGTATGCGGAGATTGATAAAACACTGCGCTGCCGCCACGCTTCCTTCTCCCTGTTTGGCGGCTTTCCGGACGGCAAAGGCTTTGGCGTCGAAAAGCAGCTGTACGACGAAGTGGGCGGCATCGAGATTTTTTATCAGCTGAAAAACGGTGAGTTTGTTGAGCATCTGTCAGACGACTGGGATTTTGGCATCAAGGTGATCGCCGCCGGCGGCAAACCGGTGTATGCGCCCAACTCCCGCGTGCAGATCAACAGCCGCCGGGTGGATAACCTGCTGCACGAAGTGATTGAAGGCGTGGCCTACGGCCATAACGGCACCATCATCATGAAAGATGTGCGCCCCACGCTCACCGCACTGACGCCGTTCACCGATGTCAGCGCAGAGCAGGCGCAGCAGGCGTGGCAGTACTCGATTAAAGATTACGTGCCAAAAAATCTGGTGCTGCCGGTGTTGCTGAATCCGTCGCTGCTGCGCGACGATGCCGCGGTGATTGATTTCTTCACGCCAGAGGTGGCTGAACGCCTGTTCGCCCGCATTCACAGCATGATGCAGGAGATGAGCGTGACCGATTTCCTGCCGATTCACAGCTACAAAACCCCGGCGTTTCGCCTCTATTTTGAATTCCGCCATGAGCTGTTTGCCGCGCTGCGTCGTGCCGTCGGCGCAGAGATTGGCGAGCCACCGCCGCTGCCGGCCTGCTTTGCCCAGGTGACGGAAAATGATTTCGCCCGCTTTGTCTGGTATTACTGCGAAGATCGCGAATCCGGTGAGGCGCATAACTACTTTGCAAACGGCGGGGTGTTCTGATGCGTGCTGCCTGGCTGCAATCCCTGCAGGATATCGATCGTCACTATCCTCGCCCGGCCATATGCGAGGTGCTTAGCCGGCCGGAAAACGCCGATTTGCTGGAATACGTGGTGCATGATCCTTTTGGCTGCCATGTGTTTCCCGGTGATATCGACGATTTTCCGCTGCCGAATTTTTTCCGCGCCATGCAGCACAGCCTGAGCCATGCGCCGCAAATTCATCTGTGGGCGTATATCCCTACCTGCCGCTACAAGTGCCACTTTTGCCAGTTTCCTACGGTGATTGTAAATCCGCAGTCGCCGCGCGCGCCTGAGCTGTTCCGCGATATCGTCGATCGCAACATTCAGGAGGCGAAACTGTGGCTGGCGCAGCTGCCGGCACTGGGTGAAGTGCCGGTGGGTGAGTTCAACCTGTTCGGCGGCACGCCCTCGCTGCTGCCACCGGATGAGCTGCGGCGCTTAATGGATTTTTACCGCAACCATTTCAACTTCCGCGAGGCCACGCTGCGCTTCGAAGGCGAGCCCGGCACGCTGACGCGCGAATTCCTCGCGCAGCTGCGCGAACTGGGCTTCAGCAAACTGTCGTTTGGCGCGCAGTCATTCTCTGACCGCCTGATCAAAGGCTGTGGTCGCCTGCACAGCGCGGATGCCTGCTACAAGGTGATTCGTGATGCGCGCGAGCTGGGCTTCGCCCTGGTCAGCGTCGACCTGATGTATGGCCTGCTGGGACAAACGGTGGACGACGTGCGTGACGATCTGCAGCAGGCGCGAGCGCTTGACCTGTCGCATCTGGTGTTCACCAAGCTGCACATGAAGCCGTTCGCCGAGAGCCGCACCGGCGTGTCGGCGGAGGGAGAAAATGCCTGGCAGCGTAAGAATGCGGCGATGCCCAGTCTGGGTCAGCAGTATCAGATGCGCGCGCTGGCCGAACAATGGCTGGATGGCGATTACCTTGAACATCCCACCATGTATTTCCACCATCGCAGCGCACCGCCGGAAAAGTGGAAAGCGATCATTACCGATCTCGACCAGCAGGCACCGGAAGTGGCGATTGGCCTTGGCGGCAGCTCCAAATGTGCCGGCGCGGAGCTGATTAACCTGACCGACTACGCCGATTATCAGCGCGCACTGGATAACGGTGAGCTGCCGATCGCCTCGGTGCGCGGTATGTCGCCGGATCAGCAGGCCATCAACGGCTGCAAGATGGCGCTGTCAACGCTGATTCCGCTCGACGACGTGCTGTTTCAGCAGAAGTTTGGCGTCAGCCTGTTTGCCCAGCCGACCATCGCCCGTGCGCTGCGTGAGTTGCAGCAGCGCGAGTTAGTGCACAGCGATGGCCGCTACGTCACGCTCACCCCCGCCGGCCGCGTGCTGGTAGAAGCCATCATCAATACCCAGTTCGACTAAACCGCCCTTACCTCTCAACGGCACGCGACGGCGTGCCTGGAGCCTGTTATGTCCCAGTCTGTTTATAGCTTTTTTTATATCGCCATCGACACCGAAGCGGGCGTCACCGCTGAACAGTTTGAAACCTTCGTGCGCGAAAAAGGCGTGCATCTGCCGTGCTATCCCGGCTGGCGCTGGACGCTGTTTCGCGGTCTGCGCGGCGAGCGCGTCGATCAATACCTGATGCTGTTTGAAATGAAAGATGCGGCACAGCGCGCGCGCTTTATGCAGGATGACGGTGAACTTACCGCCGAGGCAGAGCACTTCTGGCACCTGCATCCCGACGCGGACGCGCTGCTCAGCGAGTGGCGCCAGCTGGCAACCTTCGCGCGGCGCCCGACGATTTTCACCCATTTCGATCTGCTGGCAGAGAATCCTAACAGTACGCTGCCGGTCGGCCCGCGTTTTGATGCCCGCAGCGGCACCGCGCGCATTCTCGGTACCCACTATCTGGCGCTGCGACCGGGCGTGCAGCCGCAGGAATTTGAGCAATTCATCGCGCAGAATGCCGCGCGTATCGTTGATTATCCCGGCTGGAAGTTTCATCTGCTGAAAGGCCACAGCGGCAACCGGCTGGACGGCTATGTGGTGATGATGGAGATTGAGAGTGAAGCGGCGCTGAATGTGTTTTATCCGCAGCCTGATATCGCCACCGCCAGCGCGGCTGACTTTGCGCACGCGCACCGGGATACCAAACAGATGTATGAAGAGTGGAAGCAGCTGGCGTCCTTTTCCGGTTCGCCGCAGCTGTATACCGATTATCTCGCCGTGGCGGAATGTGGCACGCTGAAGTGAGTGCTGGCGGCGCGCTCTGCTCATTGCTGAAACGCGCCGCCGGTTTTCTCCGTTACGACTGGTAGTAATACACCGCTTCAAAAGGCCGCAGGTGCGTCAATGCCCCAGGCGGCGATGCCTCACTGTAATTACTCATCAGCACCTGCCAGTTACCCTCAACTTCCGGCAGCAGCAGTGGCTGCGCGCTGTGACTCAGGTTCGCCACCACCAGCAGGCTTTCACGTGGCGAATTGCGACGATAACACCAGATGTGTGACGCTTGCGGTGCCAGATCCTGATAATCGCCCTCGGTGAAGATAGCGTAACGCTTACGCAGCCGAATCAGCGTTTGGTAGCCATAGAACACCGAGTTGCTGTCGAGCAGCGCGTTAGCCGCGTTGATCAGCGTATAGTTATCCGCCACGCCTATCCACGGCTCACCCCGCGTGAAGCCGGCATTGGCGCTGCTGTCCCACAGCATCGGCGAGCGGCTGTTGTCGCGCGATTTGCTGGCCAGAATCGCCATGATTGCCGCCTCCGGCTTGCCCTGCGCCAGCCACGCAGCGTGGATGTTGTGGCTCTCAATGTCCTGATACTGCTCAATGCGGGTAAAATGAGGGTTGGTCATCCCCAGCTCTTCGCCCTGATAGATATAGGGCGTGCCCTGCATGCCGTGCAGCAACATCGCAAAGCATTTTGCCGAGGCGATGCGCAGCGCACCTTCATCACCAAAGCGCGTGACGATACGCGGCTGATCGTGGTTACACCAGAACAGCGCATTCCACGCCACGTCGTGCATCCCGCGCTGCCACTCCGCAAAAATTGCCTTGAGCTGAACGAAGTCCGGTGCCGCCAGCGTCCATTTGTCGCCCTGGGGATAATCCACCTTGAGATGGTGGAAGTTAAAGGTCATCGACAGCTCGTTTTGCGCCAGCGAAGCATAGCGCTGGCAGTTGGCCAGCGTGGTCGAGGACATTTCCCCCACCGTCATCAGCGCGCGCGGCGTGAACACATCGCGGTTGAACTCCTGCAGGTAGTCATGGATGCGCGGGCCATCGGTGTAGAACCTCCGCCCGTCATGGCCGGGCAGATCGTCGCTAAAATCCTGGTGCTTCGACACCAGGTTGATCACATCAAGCCGCAATCCATCGACGCCTCGATCCGCCCAGAAGTGGCACACCCGCTTTAACGCCTCGCGCACCGCCGGGTTTTCCCAGTTGAGATCGGCCTGCTCCGGCGCGTACAGGTGCAGATAGTATTGCTGACGCCGTTCGTTCCACGCCCAGGCGCTGCCGCCAAACTTAGACTGCCAGTTATTGGGCGGCGTGCCGGGCACCCCGTCGCGCCAGATGTAGAAATCGACGTACGGCTGCTCACCGGCTTCGGCACGCTTAAACCAGGCGTGCTCGGTCGAGGTGTGGTTAAACACCATATCCAGCACCATGCGCATACCGCGCCGGTGCGTCTCCGCCAGCAGGTGGTCAAAGTCGGCCATGCTGCCGTAGGCGGGATCGATGGCGGTGTAATCCGCCACGTCGTAACCGTTATCGATCTGCGGCGACACATAGATCGGCGTCAGCCACAGCGCATCGACGCCCAGCTGCTGCAGATAATCCAGCCGCTGGATCACGCCGTTGAGATCGCCGGTGCCGCGCGCCCCGCTGTCCTGAAAACTTTTGGGATAGATTTGGTAGATCACCGCCTGGCGCCACCAGGGATATTCAGCGTGCCTGTTCATGTTGCACCTCTGCCTGGCTGATGATGGCGGTTGCCGCTTTACGTTTGGTGATGATGATGGTCAGCAGCAGCGGAACCAGAATCGCCACCAGAATCGCCAGCGAGTAAACCGTCCAGTACTGTGGCTGAATCGAGAGAATACCCGGCAAGCCGCCCACGCCGATGCCGTTGGCCATCACGCCGTTGAGGCCGCACAGCAGCGCCGCCAGCGCAGAGCCAATCATGGCGCACAGCATGGGGTAGCGGTACTTGAGGTTGACGCCGTACATCGCCGGCTCCGTTACGCCGAGCCACGCTGAAATGGCGGCCGGCACGGTGAGGTCGCGTTCAGCACGATCTTTGTTAGCGATAATGATGCCGACCACCGCAGCACCCTGTGCAATATTGGACAGCGCAATCAGCGGCCACACCGGCGTGCCGCCCATGCTCTGAATCATCTGCAGATCAACCGCCAGCGTGGTCTGATGCACGCCGGTGATCACCATCGGCGCATACAGGAAGCCAAACAGCGCGGCACCAATCGGCGCGAAACTGCCGGTCATCAGATGACGTACCGCGAAGGCGATGCCGTCGCCGATCAGACGGCCAAACGGGCCAATCAGGCTGTGGGCGAGGAAAACCGACAGCAGCAGCGCACACACCGGCACCACCACCAGCGTCAGATAGGCGGGCACGATACGTTTTAGCGCCAGTTCGATTTTCGCCAGCGCCAGTCCGGCCAGCAGCGCCGGGATCACCTGCGCCTGATAGCCGACCCGATCAATACTGAACCAGCCGAAGTTCCACACTTCCGGCACCTGGCTGCCAATCAGATACGCATTCATCAGCTGCGGTGAAACCAGCGTAATGCCCAGCACAATCCCCAGGATTGGCGTACCGCCCAGCTTGCGCACCACCGACCAGCAAATCCCCACCGGCAAATAGAAGAAGATCGCTTCACCGATCAGCCAGAGGAAATCGTACAGCCCTTTCACACCGGGATAGAGCTGCACCAGGGTTTTATCATCCGCCACGACAATATCGCCGAGCACGTTACGGAAACCGAGAATTAAACCGCCGCTAATTAACGCCGGTAATAACGGGAAAAATATCTCAGCAAAATGGGATAATAATGCCTCGTGCCATTTCATCTGGCTGCGCGCCGCAGATTTAATCTGCTCCTTAGAGGTCTCACTAATATTTAGTGCTTCAACTAACGCTTTATAATAAGTGTCAACTTCGGTTCCAATAATTACCTGAAACTGTCCGGCAGAATTAAAGCATCCTTTAACGCCGGGCGTGGCGCGGATGGCCTCTGGATCGGCCTTGTCGACATCCTGCAGCACAAAGCGCAGGCGGGTAATACAGTGCGAAAGTGACAGAATATTTTCCCGACCGCCCACGCGGCCAATGAGATCGTTAATGATCTCGCGACTGATGGTTTTCATTATCATCCCTTATTTCCATGCCGGAATCGGCAGTGGACGATAATACGCCGCTGCTTTTAATTTTAACTATAGCAAAGCGAGGGAATTAGTTGGCGATCACAAAAATATTTACGCAATACATTGCAGGAAAATTAACTTAACAATAATTATTTAACCTGATAACTAAATCTGCGCCATTTAAATATAAATTCGGGACATTTCGTATTGTTGAATATTTATTTAAACGGTAGCGCGGTGGCTGTGCAACGTTCGCCACCGCGCAACAATACGTCAGACGATGCGGTGGCGCAGACGACCAATCTTCTCAATTTCCACTTCGATCTCATCGCCAGGGAACATAAACAGCGGTGGCGTACGCTTTTTCCCCACGCCGCCTGGTGAGCCGGTGATGATGACATCGCCCGGTGACAGCGGACTAAACGCCGAGATGTATTCAATGATCTTCGCCACCGGATGCACCATGCTGGCCGTGGTATCGTTCTGCACTTCACGCTGATTCAGCCAGGTTTTGATCGCCAGCTGCTGCGGGTCCGGGATGTCGTCGGCGGTGGTCATCCACGGGCCAAAGCCGCCGGTTTGCTGCCAGTTTTTGCCTGCGGTAAACCAGGTGAACTGCATGTCGCGCACCGTGGCATCCATAAAGCAGCTGTAGCCCGCTACATGCTGTAGCGCATCGGCGGCTTTTACCTGATAAGCCGCCTTGCCGATGATCACCGCCAGCTCGCCTTCGTAATCGAATTCAGCCGTGGTCGCCGGTTTCAGCAGGGGCTGCTCGTGTGCTGCCAGCGAATCGGCAAAGCGCACGAATAGCGTCGGCGCGTCGAGCGTGGCGGCAAACTCCTGGCGCTTGTCGGCATAGTTCATTCCAACGCAGAAGACTTTGCCCGGGTTTTCCACCACCGGCAGGAAGCGAATCGCGCTGAAGGCATAGTCCACCGGCTCGCTCAGGTAAACCTGCAGGTCACTCAGGCCACCGCGCTGCAGCAGAGTTTTCAAATCCGGACAGCTGTCGCCCAGCCGCGCACCGAGATCGATCACGCCGTCGGGTTGCACGATGCCATAACTTTTTCTTGCCTGGTCAATAAGAGAAAAACTGCACAGCTGCATGATGGCCTCAATGTTATAGAGAATTTGCGCGCAGGTTATCAAAAGCCAGACGGAAAAGCGGTATGACCTGAGGGTAAAGTAATTAATGTTTGTGAGTTTTGGTGACAGAGGTGCGCAGAGGGGAACGGCGCCGGGTGATAACCACAGGTCGATCCCTGACCGCGATTATCGAGGGTTTCTGGCGGAGCGCTTAGTTTAAGGCACCCGGCGGTACGTGTTTAAAGGTCTCAACATAAGAGCGAAACACGGAGCGGAAAAAACGTTTCATGGTGCACCTGATACAAAAATTGTTGAAGAATTACGCGAAAATTATAACGCCCGCGCATTTTTCACGCAATTATTTTTGAACCAGATCACAAAAACGCGCCCACCCCATCGTGCAAGTCGTTAACGGAACAGCCCTAAGTGCTCAATCAGGATGGTGCAGCCAATGCTGATCAGTACCACGCCGCCCAGCACTTCCGCCCATTTGCCCATTACCGGACCGATAAAGCGGCCGACCAGCACACCGGTGGTCGCCATGATGGTGGTAGCCGCACCGATGGTGAGCGCGGTGAGCACAATATTAACCTGCAGGAACGCGAGGCCAACCCCCACCGCCAGCGCATCAAGGCTGGTCGCTACCGCCGTCAGCGCCAGTACCATAAAGCCGTGGCGCTGCGGCGCTTCACACGGCTCGTCGGCCGTCTGACGGAAACCTTCCATGATCATGCGGCCACCAAGAATGCCCAGCAGACCAAATGCCACCCAGTGATCCCACGCCATAATGTAGTGGCTGGCGGCCAGCCCGATGGCCCAGCCCACCAGCGGCGTCAGCATTTCAATGACGCCAAAAATCAGCCCTGTGCGTAATGCTTCTTTGAAGCCCGGACGATACAGCGACGCGCCTTTGCCCAGTGCTGCAGCGAAAGCGTCCATCGACATACCAAAGGCCAGAATCAGGGTTGCGATAAATGTCATGGTTTTCAGTCAATGCGGTGAAATAAGACGATTAAGCCTGCACTTTGTCCGCATATCGGGTTCAGTAATGAAAAAGTGCGCGCAGTCTAGCACGCTAACCCGCTAAAAAAAAGACAACAAAATCATGGGTTTAAGTATAGCAAAGGCTATAACTCTTAACTGCCGCTATTTCTGCAGCTAAGTGGATGGAATAGAAGAAATTTCTTAGCGCGCGCTGCGGCGGGGATTGCACCGCGCCGCGGTTTTATGCGCTAATGCCCGCGCTAACTGATTTGGAATGATGCGATGAAAAACCCGTTTGAAACGCTGATCATCCCAGGCGGCATTCTGCTGCTGGGCTTTCTTTCGGCGCTACTGCTGCCCGCCCCTTCGTTTGGCGTGGCGCTGGCAAAACAGCTGCAGCAGGCTCTGCATCTGCAGGATGTGAATCAGCTGTACACCATAGTGTTCTGCGTCTGGTTTTTGCTGCTGGGTACCGTTGAGTTTTTCATTATCCGCTTCGTCTGGCGCCGCTGGTTCCAGCTGCGCTGAGCGGTGCGCGTGATGCATTTTTCTTCTGACGGGCGCCCGACACCGTGCCCAAATTAAAAGTCACACAAATGTAACATTATTTTTACACGATCTGGCGAAACATCAGGCAACATAAAATCCGCATAAAAAATCAATTTCGCTAAAACCTATCGTTTTCAATGCGTTAATTTGTGATCCAGCTCACCGTGTGAAATCACCCCTCTCCATTTCCCTCACACTGCCGCAACAACTACGTTACTATAACTGCCTGATTAGGGGATAAAAATCCCTTATGACAGCGCCGTCGGGCTGATTAATTCTTATGCTGAATCATTTCTGCATTTAAAAAATAAACAAACGTTTAATTCCGATACGAGAATGTTATATTCGAATGCATATGCATAACGTGCAGTTAACCGTTATCACACCTATGGCTTAAACCTGAGTCTTAACCTTTGAGAAATAGCGCAACGCGCTTGCAAAAAGCGTGGCTGTTTCGCCTGCGAACCTGTTGAGCTTCAGGGCAACAGAGAGGAGATGTCGCCTCATGAGCAACACTGCGGTAAATCTGGCGCTAGCCGCCGCTGGCATGGAAAGCACACACCTTCAGGAACGAAAAGACGTAGATGTCCTGCTGATCGGCGCAGGCGTGATGAGTGCTACCTTAGGCACCTGGCTGCAGGATCTCGAGCCAGACTGGTCGATTGAGATGGTCGAGCGGCTGGATGATGTCGCGGTCGAATCCTCTAACGGCTGGAACAATGCCGGCACCGGCCACGCGGCGCTGGCCGAGCTGAACTATACGCCCGAAAGAGCGGATGGCAGCATCGACATTGCCAAAGCGGTGGCGATTAACGAATCCTTCCAGATTTCCCGCCAGTTCTGGGCGTATCACGTACAGAAAGGCAACCTGCGCAATCCAGCCAGTTTTATCCACAGCACGCCACACATGAGTTTTGTCTGGGGTGATGCCAACGTGGACTTCCTGCGCAAACGCTTCCAGGCGCTGCAGAAAAGCACCTTGTTCCGCGGCATGAACTATTCCGAAGACCGTGACCAGATTGCTCAGTGGATTCCGCTGGTGATGAACGGGCGCGACCGCAAACAGAAAGTAGCCGCCACCTGGACCGACATGGGCACCGACGTCAACTTCGGTGAGGTGACGCGTCAGCTGATTGCCGCGCTGGAGAAGAAAGCGCATTTCCGCCTGCGTCTGCGTCAGGAAGTGCGCGATATCAAGCGCCTGAGCGATGGGCGCTGGCAGGTAAACCTGCACAACCTCGCCAGCGGTGAGTCGCGGGTGCTGACCGCGCGCCAGCTGTTTATCGGTGCCGGCGGTGCGGCGCTGCCGCTGCTGCAAAAAACCGGCATCCCGGAAGTAAAAGGCTACGCCGGATTCCCGGTGGGCGGCTCGTTCCTCGTCACGGAAAACCCGGACGTGGTGGCGCAGCACATGGCGAAGGTGTACGGCAAAGCCAGCGTGGGCGCACCACCGATGTCGGTACCGCACGTTGATACCCGCGTGCTGGATGGCAAGCAGGTGCTGCTGTTTGGCCCGTTTGCGACCTTCTCCACCAAATTCCTCAAGCAGGGCTCGCTGCTGGATATGTTCGGCGCGATGAACAGCAGTAACCTGCTGCCGATGATGCAGGTTGGGCTTAAAAGCTTCGATCTGGTGAAATATCTGGTCGATCAGGTGCTGCAAAGCGATGACGATCGTATGGAAGCGCTGCGCGCTTATGTGCCGCAGGCAAAACAGGAAGACTGGAAGCTGGTCACGGCCGGCCAGCGCGTACAAATCATCAAAAATGATGAGAAAGAGGGCGGCGTGCTGCGTCTCGGTACCGAAGTGGTCACCTCGGCCGACGGCTCGATCTCTGCGCTGCTGGGCGCGTCACCGGGCGCCTCCACCGCAGCACCGATTATGCTGGAGCTGATGGCGAAAGTGTTCCCGGAGCAGATGCGCTCGCCAGAGTGGCAAACCAAAATCCGTGCGGTAATCCCGTCGTGGGGCCGCAAGCTGAACGGCGACGTGGCGCTGACCGAGAAGGTGCTGGCCGAAACCAGTCGCGTGCTGCAGCTGGATTACGCACCGGTCATCACGCCGGAAGCTGCCAACGACGAAGGCCGTGAAACCGCCCATGTGGTAGGCAAGTAAGCGGCGACGCCTGTTCCTTCACCGGTAAATACAGACCTGCCTGAGGCCGCAATCGCGGCCTCTTTTTTTTGATTACGGTGTCGCCTTTTGGATGACGCAATCCCTGACGGTTCAGCCAGGGATTTATTCACCAGGAAGCGCACGTTTGTTAGCGGCACAATACATTGCACATTGCGCGATAAATCGCGCCGCTACATCAGGGTGCGTCGTACGGCTTCGTTAACTGAACAGCCCCCCATATGGTGCCCCTGCTTACCGCGCCATCCAACGCCGTAGCATCAGCTCAATAGCAGCGCGCCATACAGCATCCACCCGGTGGTCGCCACCAGCGACAGCGCCATTAGCGTGTTGAATGCCTGACGTTTCCACGCAATCTGCAGGTGATGGCGCAGCCGATCGCCCAGCGCTGCCCAGATTAAAATGCACGGCAGGTTGAGGGCGGCGAAGCCGAGCAGCACCGCCAGCACACCGTTGCTGTTGGCATACATCAGTGCCACGTTGGTGACCATCAGCCAGGCTTTGGGATTCACCGCCTGGAAACACACGCCGCCCAGCAGGGTCATTGGACGCGGACGTTCGCGCAGCTGCGGCGCACCGGCGCGGAAGATTTTCCACGACAGCCACAGCAGATAGCAGCATCCCACCACCGTCAGCGGCAACCGCACCGACGCCATCCAGTGCAATAGCAGCTCCAGCGCCACGCTCGCCAGCAGCATCTGTAACGCACAGCCGAGCAGGATGCCAAACAGCATCGGCAGCGTGCGCCGGAAGCCAAAATTGACGCCGGACGTGGCCAGTAACAGATTGTTCGGACCCGGTGTAATCGACATCACCGTAACGTAGCTAAAGAAGGATGGATCGAGCATGGTGCGTTTCCCTGAGAATCAACGAAACACCATGCTAATGCGCAAATTACAATGGCAACAGAGACACAAAATCACTATTGTGATGGATACAGTTAAGGCAATTTTAAATTGTACCTATCGCGCGCGGAGGCTTTTGTGTCCCTTCCTCTCTCATCCGGCCAGACGCTGTACCAGCAGCTGGCAGACAGTTTTGCCGAATCTATCCATCAGGGCACGCTGAAGCCGGGTAAGCGCCTGCCGGCCATCCGGCGCGTGGCACAGTCGCACCAGGTCAGCATCAATACCGTGTTAAGTGCCTGGCATATTCTTGAAGATCGCGGCCTGATAGAAGCCCGTCCGCAGTCGGGCTACTATGTGCGTGGCGTGCTGCCCGCGGTGACGCGACCGCTCAGGCCAATGAGCGCCAGCGTTAATGATCCCAGCACGCAAAAACTGGAACTGATCGAGCAGGTGTTCGCCGCGCAGAATCACCCCGACTACACCAATATTTCGCTGGCCTGCCCGCAGGATAGTGAGCTGTTTCCGGCGGCGAAACTGGGACGCATTACCGCCTCCCTTATTCGCCGCGATAGCGACATCATTGGTCGCTACGCGCTTCCGCCGGGTAGTGAGCGCTTACGGGAGGAGATTGCGCGCCGTAGCCTGCACACCGGCCTGAATCTGACTGTCGCGGACATCACCCTGACCCACGGCTGCATGGAAGCGCTGCAGCTGGCGCTGCGTGCGGTGACGAAGCCGGGCGACTGCGTCGGGCTGGAATCGCCGACCTACTTCTTTTTGTTCCCGCTGCTGGCCTCACTCGGGCTGAAGGCGCTGGAAATCCCCACCGATCCGCAAAACGGTCTGTCGCTGGACGCGCTGGAGATGCTGCTACAGGAGCAGCGCATTCAGGCGCTGATCGCCATGCCGGGCGCGCAGAATCCGCTGGGCTACGTGATGCCGCTGGAAAATAAAAAGCGTCTCGCGAAGTTAGTGAACACTTACCACGTTCCGCTGCTGGAGGATGGGCTGTATGACGAATTGCAGTTTGACTGGCCGCTGTCGCCGCCGGTCAAAGCCTTTGACCGCGACGGCTGGGTGATTTACTGCACCAGCTTTACCAAAACCGTCGCGCCCGATTTTCGCGTGGGCTGGACGGCTGCCGGCCGCTTCCACCCGGCGATTGCGCGGCTGAAAGCGGTATCGTCGATGACCGAATCAAAACTGCTGAGCGAAACGCTGGCCGAATTCCTCGCCAGCGGCGGTTATGATCACCATCTGCGTTCGCTGCGGCGTCGCTATGCCGCCAATCTGGATGCGGCGCGCGGTATCATTGCCCGTCACTTCCCGCAGGGCACGCGCGCTACCCTGCCGCGCGGCGGCTTTGTGTTTTGGGTCGAGCTGCCGGGCAAGGTTGACACGGTGGAGATGTTCCATCGCCTGTTGCAGGAGCAGATTTGCGTCACGCCGGGCGCGCTCTATTCGCTGAGCGATCGCTATCGCCATGCGCTGCGTCTCTCCTGCTGCTATCCGTTTGATGAGCGTTACACCTGGGCACTGAAACGCACCGGCGCGCTGGCCTGTGAAATCACCGGTCTCGCGCCGGGTCAGGATCAGGGCTTACCGTTGCGGCCCCAGGTGGTGTAACCCTCGCGTTCCGTCAGGCGCTCGTAATAGGTTTGCACGGCAGGAAAGTCCGGATGGTCGAGCGGGGTTTCAAACCAGCGGTTCACCGCCAGGCCAACCGGAATATCGGCCAGGGTAAAGTTTCGCCCCGCGACGTAGCGCCCGGTTTTTTCCAGCTGCTGATTAAGAATACCCATGGTGTGGCTCCAGCCTTTGATGGCGGCAGCCAGCAGGCGCGGATCCTGATGGGCTGGCGAATTTCGCACCAGCGACATAAAAGCATAGCGCCATGAGGTGTTGAGCTCAGTGGCCTGCCAGTCCATCCACTGATCGACCGGCGCACGCGCGCGCGGATTATCCGGGTAGAGCCATTCACCGCCGTTGCTGTTGGCGAGGTAGCGCAGAATCGCGTTGGACTCCCACATCACGAAGTCATCTTCGATGATCACCGGCACCATAGCGTTGGGATTGAGCGCCATAAACTGCGGTGAGTGCAACGACTGCGGGTCTTCGCCCCACGGCTCGTGCTCCCAGGCAATATCCAGCTCTGAACAGAGCCACAGCACTTTACGAACGTTGATTGACGAGTTACGGCCCAGAATTTTTAACATAGCGGACTCCGCTGGCAGAATTGTTAATCTATTCATAGTCCTGTTAGACGCCTTAAGCAATCAGCAGGATGTAAATCCGGATTTCAGACAACCTCAATGAGGAAAGGAGCGAACATGCAGGTGGCGTTTAAACAAGTGGATGTGTTCTCCACAGGTGCGTTCAGCGGCAATCCGCTGGCGGTGATTATGGATGCCCAGGGTCTGAGCGACGCACAGCTGGCGGCCATCGCACGCTGGACCAATCTGTCGGAAACCACCTTCGTGCTGCCCCCACAGGATGCCACAGCCGACTATCGTGTGCGCATTTTTACGCCCGGCGGCGAGCTGCCGTTTGCCGGACACCCCACGCTTGGCACCGCGCATGCCTTGCTGGAAGCCGGCTGGCCCCTGAAAACAGCGGGTAAGATTGTGCAGGAGTGCGGCGTGGGCCTGGTGGAGGTACAGATTGGCGCTGACGGTACGCTGGCCTTTGCCGCGCCGGACGCCAGCCTGACGCCGTTCAGCGATGCGCTAATGAGCAGCGCGCTGCACAGTGACGCGTTCGATCTCAGCCAGACGCCAGCCGTGGCGGATATGGGGATTCGCTGGCTGTTGATTCCGATGAGCAGCGCGCAGGCGGTGCTGGAGGTGGTCACCCAGGCGGACGATTTACTGCGGCTGCAGCAGCATGCGGGCGTGAACGGCATCGCCCTGTTTGGCCCGCTGCCGCAGGACGCAGAGGCGCAGTACGAGGTGCGCGCGCTGCTGGTCGAGAACGGTAGCCTGGTCGAAGATCCGGTCACCGGCAGCGCCAACGCCTGTCTGGCACGCTATCTGGCGGCGCAGGGCCAGCGGCAGGATTACTGCGCGCGTCAGGGCAGCGCCATCCAGCGTGCCGGTCGCATTGTGGTGCGTTTTGCCGGTGAGACAATCTGGATCGGCGGGCAAACCCTCACCCTGATTGATGGCACGATTGAGGTGTAAAACGGGCGCTGCTCCGTTCGTTAACACGATTCGGTCGCAGCGCGATGTTTTTACAGTGCCTGACCGCCGGAGGCCTCGATACGCTGGGCGGTAATCCAGCCGGTTTCGTCGCTCAGGATGGCGCTGATGGCATCACCGATGTCATCCGGCAGACCAACGCGGCCCAGCGCGGTCACTGAAGCGATATGCGCGTTCAGATCTTTCGTGTCGCGCACGCGACCGCCGCCAAAGTCGGTTTCAATCGCCCCCGGCGCCAGAATGTTGACGCGAATGCGGCGCTCGCCCAGCTCTTTCGCCTGATAGCGCGTCAGCACTTCCATCGCCCCTTTCATGGCGGCGTAAGTACCAGAACCCGGCAGCGTCATGCGCGTCAGACCGCTGGAAATGTTCAGGATGCGTCCACCATCGGCGATCAGCGGCAGCAGTTTCTGTGTCAGGAAATACGGCCCTTTAAAATGCACATTCACCAGCGCATCAAACTCCTCTTCACTGGTTTCGGCCAGCAGCTTGTAATGACCGTGGCCAGCGTTGTTCACTAAATAATCAAAGCTATCGCGCTGCCAGGTCTCGTTCAGCGTTGCTTTGACCCGCGCCGCAAAGTCATCGAACTGCTTACTGTCGCCCACATCCAGCTGCAGCGCCACCGCACGCGCGCCCAGCGCCTCAATCTCCTTCACTACCGCCTGCGCTTCTTCAGCATGACCGCGCCAGGTAAACAGAATATCGACGCCCTTAGCGGCCAGTTTTAGCGCGCCATTCTTGCCCAGACCGCGGTTGCCGCCGGTAATCAACGCAATTTTATGAGACATGTTTCGCTCCGGTTGGAAAATTGAACACGGATTAAGGATATTCGCGAATAATTGATCTATAAACGCAGGGGAATACACAGCACTGTTTCACTAACAACAACAATCGGTGAACAACATGGATAAAATTCACGCTATGCAGGTGTTTGTGCGGGTGGCAGAAATGGGCAGTTTTACCCGCGCGGCTGAGAGTCTGGGTTTACCCAAGGGCAGCGTGTCCCGCCAGTTGCAGGCGCTGGAAAATCAGATGGGCACACGCCTGCTGCACCGTACCACGCGCCGTGTGCATCTCACCCAGGATGGGCTGGTGTATTACGATCGCTGCCTGGATTTGCTGTCGATGCTGGATGATATGGACAGCCTGTTCCAGCACGATCCTGCCACGCTGAGCGGCAAACTGCGCGTCGATATGTCGGTGGCGATGGCGACCGGTTTTATCCTGCCGCGCCTGCCAGAGTTTTTGCAGCACTATCCAGGCGTGGAGATTGAACTGAGCAGCAGCGATCGCCAGGTTGATGTGATTCGCGAGGGCTTTGACTGCGTGTTGCGTGTTGGCGAACTGAAAGATTCCGGCCTGATTGCGCGAAAAATTGGCTCGCACGCCTTGATCAACTGCGCCAGCCCTGGCTACCTTTCCCGCTTTGGCATGCCGGTGCGGCTGGACGATCTCGGCCAGCACGCCATGGTGCACTATACCCAGCAGCTGGGGCAGCCCTCGCCGGGCTTTGAGTACTTTGATGGCAAACAGTGCCACTACGTGCAGACCGGCGGCGTGGTGACGGTAAACAGCACCGAAACCTATCGCGCCGCCTGTATTGCCGGGCTGGGCATTATTCAGGTACCGGCGATTGGCGTGCAGCCGCTGCTGGAATCCGGCCAGCTGGTCGAAGTGCTGCACCACTTCCCGGCCAAACCGATGCCGATTTCCCTGCTCTATCCTCACCGTCGCAACGTGGCGCGCCGCGTGCGGGTGTTTATGGAGTGGCTGAGTCAGGTGCTGCAGGAATACGTGACCTGAACGGGCAGGCTATAATTTTATTTTCGCTGTGAACAGGATGCAGAAGGTCTATGACGGACAAAACCACAAAAGCCTCAGCGGCTGAAGCTAAGCCGCTGATTGATATCAAAACCGGGAACAAAACCGTAGATGGCTCAATCCGGCGCGTCTCACGCTTTGCCGCCTGGTTTCAGGCGATCCCGGCAGTGGCGCACTTTTTGCGCGCGCTTGAGCGCTTTAACGATCGCCTCGGCAGCCAGTTTGGTGCGGCGATCACCTATTTTTCCTTTCTTTCGCTGATACCGATTTTGATGGTCTCCTTTGCGGCGGTCGGCTTTGTGCTGGCGTCCAATCAGGACCTGCTTTCCGAGTTGATCAACAAAATCGTTAACAGCATCAGCGACCCGACGCTGGCGACCACGCTGAAAAATACCGTCAATACCGCGATTCAGCAGCGCGCGACTGTCGGCCTGACCGGTTTGCTGCTGGCGCTCTACTCCGGCATTAACTGGATGGGTAACCTGCGCGAAGCGGTACGCGCCCAGTCGCGTGACGTATGGGAACGCAAGCCGGATGACCAGGAGAAGTGGTGGAAGAAATATCTGCGCGACCTGGTTTCGCTGCTGGGTCTGATGCTGGCGCTGGTGATTACGCTGTCGCTGACCTCGATTGCCGGCGCAGCGCAGGCGGCGATCGTGAATGCGCTGGGGCTGGGCGATATCGAGTGGCTGCGGCCGGCGATGACCATCATCGCGCTGTCGATTTCCATCTTCGCCAACTATCTGCTGTTCCTGTGGATTTTCTGGATTCTGCCGCGCCACAAGCCACGCAAAAAAGCGCTGCTGCGCGGTACGCTGCTGGCGGCGATAGGGTTTGAGGTGATCAAGTTTGTCATGACGCTGACGCTGCCGAAGCTGGCGACGTCGCCCTCCGGTGCCGCCTTTGGATCGGTGCTGGGGCTGATGGCCTTCTTCTACTTTTTCGCGCGTCTGACGCTGTTCTGCGCTGCGTGGATCGCCACCGCAAAATACAAGGATGATCCCGAGATGTCGCAGCCGCATCACTCGGCGTAACGCGACAATTCAGTTACATTTGCCGCAACAGCAAAAAATGTTTCCTGCTGGCTACTAAAGCAGCAAAAACCAGCAGGAAACGCTGGAGGGTCACTTTTATTTGGCCCTTTTGCAGAGAATCACGCCAGAAAAGCCGCGCTTCCCCTTCCCATCCGCCGCCGATTGCCGTAACTCAGAAATTATCCTCTTTTTCGCCGCCAAAGCCCGGTGTGACGCGGTTTTTCGTCATTGAATGCGGCAAAACAGGTGCGTAAGATTCTTTGTTTACATTTACAATTAAGAAACAGTTATGCAAGCCTCCATCTCCGAAACACCCGACCAACCACACGACGGCACACCGGTTAACTCACGCAGTAAAGTGGTAGTTGCCTCACTGGTCGGCACTGCGATCGAATTCTTCGATTTCTATATCTATGCCACCGCCGCGGTAATTGTTTTTCCGCATATCTTCTTCCCGCAGGGTGACGCTACGGTTGCCACACTGCAATCGCTGGCGACCTTCGCTATCGCCTTTGTTGCGCGCCCTATTGGCTCCGCGCTGTTTGGTCACTTTGGCGACCGCGTGGGCCGTAAAGCGACGCTGGTTGCCTCGCTGCTGACCATGGGCGTTTCTACCGTACTGATCGGCCTGCTGCCGGGTTATCAGACCATTGGCGTGGCGGCACCGCTGCTGCTGGCGCTGGCGCGTTTTGGTCAGGGCCTGGGACTGGGCGGCGAATGGGGCGGCGCAGCGCTGCTGGCCACCGAGAACGCCCCGGCGAAGAAACGCGCGCTGTATGGCTCGTTCCCGCAGCTGGGCGCACCGATTGGCTTCTTCTTTGCAAACGGCACGTTCCTGCTGCTCTCGTGGCTGCTGACCGATGAGCAGTTCATGAACTGGGGCTGGCGCGTGCCGTTTGTGCTTTCTGCGGTACTGGTGATTATCGGTCTGTATGTGCGCGTATCGCTGCATGAGAGCCCGGTGTTTGCCAAAGTGCAGAAAGAGAAGAAACAGGTGCGGATCCCTATCGGTACGCTGCTGAGCAAGCATATGACGGCGACCATTCTCGGCACGTTTATCATGCTGGCGACCTACACGCTGTTCTACATTATGACGGTGTATTCGATGAGCTATGGCACTGCGCCGGCGCCGGTTGGTCTCGGCTATTCGCGTAACAGCTTCCTGTGGATGCTGATGGTGGCGGTCATCGGTTTTGGCGTGATGGTGCCGATTGCCGGCCTGCTGGCGGACCGTTTTGGCCGTCGCAAAACGATGATCACCATTACGCTGATTATCATCGCCTTTGCGCTGATGTTCCCGCTGCTGCTCGGCTCCGGCTCGCAGATTCTGGTGATGGGCTTCCTGCTGCTCGGCCTGAGTATTATGGGTCTGACATTCGGCCCGATGGGCGCGCTGCTGCCAGAACTGTTCCCGACCGAAGTACGCTATACCGGCGCGTCGTTCTCTTACAACCTGTCGTCGATTCTTGGCGCCTCGGTGGCGCCTTATATTGCGACCTGGCTGAATGCGAACTACGGCTTGCAGGCGGTGGGCTTCTATCTGGCCTCCATGGCGGTGCTGACGCTGATCGCACTGATTGCCTGTAAAGAGACGCGCCACCAGACGCTGTATGAAGCGGTGTGATTGATTGCGTGTTGACAGAACCCGGCTCCGGCCGGGTTTTTTATTGGCGGTGTGGGGATGGTGCGGTGTGTCCCTCACCCCGGCCCTCTCCCGTAAACGGGAGAGGGAGCGTCCGCGCGATGTTGATAGATAAGTGTAGAAACATCAGCCCGCACCGAACGGTTCCCTCTTCCGCCAGCGGGAGAGGGCTAGGGTGAGGGAAATAGTGAGAGAAACTCTTCTGCACTCAAACATAAGACATAAAAAAACCCCGGCAAGCCGGGGTTTGATTAGGCTGAAAACTGTGTCTCGCGTGCCTTAGCCCGCGACGGCGATGCGTTTCATGTCGGTCATATAGCCACGCAGTTTGCGGCCAACGGCTTCGATTGGATGCTGGCGGATCGCTTCGTTCACGTCGCGCAGCTGCGCGTTATCCACCTGCGTGCCTTCTACCGCTTTGCCCAGGTCGCCAGGCTGCAGCGTAGTCATGAACTCTTTCAGCAGCGGAACGGCTGCGAAGGAGAACAGGTAGTTACCGTATTCTGCGGTATCGGAAATTACCACGTTCATTTCATACAGACGCTTACGGGCGATGGTGTTGGCAATCAGCGGCAGCTCGTGCAGCGATTCATAGTAAGCCGACTCTTCGATGATGCCCGCGTCAACCATGGTTTCGAATGCCAGCTCAACGCCCGCTTTCACCATCGCGACCATGACCACGCCTTTGTCGTAATACTCCTGCTCGTCGATTTTGCCTTCGAACTGCGGGGCATTTTCGAACGCGGTTTTGCCGGTCTCTTCACGCCAGGTCAGCAGGTTTTTGTCGTCGTTCGCCCAGTCAGCCATCATACCGGAAGAGAATTCGCCCGAAATGATGTCATCCATGTGCTTCTGGAACAGCGGTGCCATGATGGTTTTCAGCTGCTCAGACAGCGCATAAGCGCGGATTTTTGCCGGATTAGACAGACGATCCATCATCAGCGTGATGCCGCCGAACTTCAGCGATTCGGTGATGGTTTCCCAGCCGAACTGAATCAGTTTCTCGGTGTACGCCGCATCGTGACCTTCGGCCACCAGCTTGTCGAAGCACAGCAGTGAACCGGCCTGCAGCATACCGCACAGAATGGTCTGCTCGCCCATCAGGTCTGATTTGACTTCTGCCACGAAGGACGATTCCAGCACGCCTGCACGGTCGCCGCCGGTGGCTGCAGCCCAGGCTTTGGCAATCGCCATGCCTTCGCCTTTTGGATCGTTTTCCGGGTGAACAGCGATCAGCGTTGGAACGCCGAAGCCACGTTTGTACTCTTCACGCACTTCGGTACCCGGGCACTTCGGTGCCACCATCACCACGGTGATGTCTTTACGGATGGTCTCGCCCACTTCGACGATGTTGAAACCGTGAGAGTAACCCAGCGCGGCACCGTCTTTCATCAGCGGCTGAACGGCCTGCACAACGGCAGAGTGCTGCTTGTCTGGTGTCAGGTTAACTACCAGATCTGCCTGCGGGATCAGCTCTTCGTAAGTACCCACTTTAAAACCGTTTTCGGTGGCTTTACGGAACGACGCACGCTTCTCAGCAATGGCTTCAGCGCGCAGTGCGTAAGACACATCAAGGCCAGAGTCACGCATGTTCAGACCCTGGTTCAGGCCCTGCGCGCCGCAGCCGACGATGACCACTTTCTTACCTTTCAGGAAGCTAGCGCCATCCGCGAATTCATCGCGCGACATGAAGCGACATTTGCCTAACTGCGCTAACTGATTGCGCAGATTCAATGTGTTGAAGTAGTTAGCCATGGGTACTCCGCTCAGATGTTGTGTTTGCTTTTGTTCAGTAACGGCGCCGGATTTAGCGCCGCGAATGACCCCATCATATGACAGGAAATCTGTTGCTTAAATTGATATATTAACAACGTCACATTGCAGAATTTGCAACATCACGCTGAGGGCAAAACGCGCATGGATTTACGAGACCTTAAACTGTTTCTTCACCTGGCGGAAAGCTGCCACTTTGGCCGTACCGCGCGCGCCATGCACGTCAGCCCGTCGACATTGTCACGCCAGATCCAGCGGCTGGAAGAGGATGTCGGACACGCGCTGTTCCTGCGCGACAACCGCACCGTGACGCTGACCGAAGCCGGCGAGCGGCTGCGTCAGTTCGCTCAGCAGACCCTGCTGCAGTATCAGCAGCTGCGCCATGTCATGGACCTGAACGGCCCGTCGTTGAGCGGCGAGCTGCGCCTGTTCTGCTCGGTAACCGCCGCCTACAGCCATCTGCCGCCGATTCTCGACCGCTTTCGCGCGGAGCATCCGCAGGTGGAAATTAAACTCACCACCGGCGACGCCGCCGATGCCATTGAAATGGTGCAGTCCGGCGAAGCGGATCTGGCCATCGCCGGCCGGCCGGAGTCGCTGCCCGCCAGTATCGATTTTACACCACTGGGTTTGATCCCGCTGGTGCTGATCGCCCCGGCGCTGCCCTGCCCGGTGCGCAGCCAGGCGACGCAGGAGCAGCCGGACTGGTCGCAGATTCCCTTTATCCTGCCGGATCAGGGGCCGGCGCGGCGCGGCATTGATTTATGGTTTCGCCGCCACCGCATTGCCAACCCGCAGATTTACGCCACGGTGTCTGGCCATGAGGCGATTGTGTCGATGGTGGCGCTCGGCTGCGGCATCGCGCTGCTGCCGGATGTGGTGCTGGAAAACAGTCCGGAACCGGTGCGCAATCGCGTGCTGACGCTGGAAAATGTCGAGTCGGTGGCGCCGCTGGAGCTTGGCGTATGCGTACAAAAAAAGCGGCTCGGGGAGCCGCTGATTAATGCTTTCTGGCACCTGCTGTAGTTTAGCCGGCGAGGAAGAAGCGAAACGCCGGATTACTGGCCTCGTCGTGCCACTCATAGCCGAGTGCGTTGAGGTGAGTGTCGAAATCCGGCTCTTTGTCGTTGATCTCGAACGCCGCCAGCACGCGACCAAAATCGGTGCCGTGGCTGCGATAGTGGAACAGCGAAATATTCCAGTGCGCGCCCAGCGTCTGCAGGAACTTCAGCAGCGCGCCCGGCGCTTCCGGGAATTCGAAGCTGAACAGCCGTTCGCGCAGCGGTTTTGACGGGCGTCCGCCCACCATGTAGCGCACGTGCAGCTTCGCCATCTCATCATCCGACAAATCCACCACCTGATAGCCGCCTTCAGCCAGCTGGCTGATGATTTCGCTGCGCTCCTCAAGGCCGCGCGTTAAACGCACGCCAACAAAGATGCAGGCGTTATCGGCATCGGCATAACGGTAGTTGAACTCGGTTACCGCGCGGCCACCCAGCGTCTGGCAGAAACGCAGGAAGCTGCCCTGCTGCTCAGGGATGGTGACCGCCAGCAGCGCTTCACGCTGCTCACCCAGTTCACAGCGCTCAGAGACATAGCGCAGACCGTGGAAGTTGACGTTGGCGCCCGACAGCACGTGCGCCAGCCGCTCGCCTTTGATGTCGTGCTGCTGGATGTACTTCTTCATGCCCGCCAGCGCCAGCGCGCCGGAAGGCTCCGCCACCGCACGCACATCCTCGAACAGATCCTTCATCGCTGCGCAGATGGCATCGCTGTCTACGGTGATGATGTCGTCGAGGTATTCTTTGCACAGGCGGAAGGTTTCGCTGCCGATACGCTTGACCGCCACGCCTTCGGCAAACAGCCCGACGCGCGGCAAATCCACCGGCTCGCCGGCGTCAAGCGCCGCCTTCAGGCAGGCAGAGTCCTGCGACTCGACCGCGATAACCTTGATTTGCGGCATCAGCTGTTTAATCAGTACTGCCACACCCGCCGCTAAACCGCCGCCGCCTACCGGCACAAACACGCGATCGAGATGCGCATCCTGCTGCAACAGCTCCATCGCCAGCGTGCCCTGACCGGCAATCACCGCCGGATGATCAAACGGCGGCACGAAGGTGTAACCCTGCTGCTCCGCCAGCTCAATCGCTTTGGCTTTTGCCTCGTCAAAGTTGGCTCCGAACAGGTAAGCCTCACCGCCAAACGCGCGCACTGCATCAACCTTGATGTCCGCCGTCGCCACTGGCATCACAATCAGTGACCTGATGCCAAGCGTGCTGGCCGAGAGCGCCACGCCCTGCGCGTGGTTACCCGCCGAAGCAGTAACCACGCCGCGCGCTTTCTGCTCTTCCGTCAGGCCGGCGATCATGGCGTAGGCACCGCGCAGCTTGAAGCTGTGCACCGGCTGGCGATCTTCGCGCTTCACCAGAATGGTGTTGCCAAGACGCGACGAAATTTTTTCCATTTTTTGCAGCGGCGTCACCTGGGCAATTTCGTACACAGGCGCACGCAGCACCGCGCGCAGATACTCCGCGCCATTGGGCGACGCGGAAAGCGGTTGAGACTCAGCCATCAGAGATTAGCCTCCCAGCTTAGACTTATCGCGCACCGCGCCCTTGTCAGCGCTGGTGGCGAGCGATGCATAAGCACGCAGTGCGAAGGAGACCTGACGCACACGACCGTGCGGCGTATAAGCCGCTTCGCCACGCGCTTCCTCTTCTTCACGACGGGCATGCAGTTCGTTATCCGGTACCACCAGCTTAATGCCACGATTCGGGATATCGATTTCAATGATGTCGCCATCTTTAACCAGCGCGATGGTGCCGCCGTTCGCCGCTTCCGGTGATGCGTGACCAATGGAGAGGCCCGAGGTGCCGCCCGAGAAGCGTCCGTCAGTGATCAGCGCACAGCTTTTGCCAAGGCCCATCGATTTCAGATAAGTGGTCGGATAGAGCATTTCCTGCATGCCCGGACCGCCTTTCGGCCCTTCGTAGCGGATGACCACCACGTCACCGGCGACCACTTTACCGCCGAGAATCGCTTCCACCGCATCGTCCTGGCTTTCATACACTTTTGCCGGACCTTTAAAGGTGAGGATCTCTTTGTCGACGCCGGCGGTTTTCACGATGCAGCCATCTTCCGCCATGTTGCCGTACAGCACTGCCAGACCGCCATCCTGAGAGAATGCGTGTTCGCGCGTGCGGATACAGCCTTCCTGACGATCGTCATCCAGCGTATCCCAGCGGCAATCCTGTGAGAACGCCTGGGTAGTACGGATGCCCGCCGGGCCGGCGCGGAACATCTTCTTCACCGCTTCGTCTTTGGTCAGCATGATGTCGTACTGATCGAGGGTTTCGCGCAGATTGAGACCCAGCACGTTGCGTACGTCGGTGTGCAGCAGGCCGGCACGATCCAGCTCGCCAAGAATACCGATTACCCCGCCCGCGCGGTGCACATCTTCCATATGATATTTCTGTGTGCTCGGCGCCACTTTGCACAGGTGCGGCACTTTACGTGACAGGCGATCGATGTCGGAAATGTTGAAATCGATCTCGCCTTCCTGCGCGGCGGCCAGCAGGTGCAGCACGGTATTGGTGGAACCGCCCATGGCGATATCCAGCGTCATGGCGTTTTCGAACGCGGCTTTGCTGGCGATGTTACGCGGCAGCACGCGCGCATCATCCTGCTCGTAGTACTGTTTGGTCAGGTTAACGATGCGCTTGCCGGCGTTGATGAACAGGTCTTTACGATCGGCGTGGGTTGCCAGCAGCGAGCCGTTGCCCGGCTGCGACAGGCCCAGCGCTTCGGTCAGACAGTTCATGGAGTTGGCGGTGAACATGCCGGAGCACGAGCCGCAGGTCGGGCAGGCGGAACGCTCAATCTGTTCGCTGTCGGCATCGCTGACGTTCGGGTTCGCACCCTGAATCATCGCGTCCACCAGATCCAGCTTGATGATTTTGTCTGACAGCTTGGTTTTACCGGCTTCCATCGGACCGCCGGAGACAAAGATCACCGGAATGTTGAGGCGCAGCGAGGCCATCAGCATGCCGGGGGTGATTTTGTCGCAGTTGGAGATACACACCATGGCGTCGGCGCAGTGGGCGTTCACCATATATTCCACGGAGTCGGCAATCAGCTCGCGTGAAGGCAGTGAATACAGCATGCCGCCATGACCCATGGCGATACCGTCATCCACCGCGATGGTGTTGAACTCTTTGGCTACACCACCCGCGGCTTCGATTTGCTCAGCGACCAGTTTGCCAAGATCGCGCAGGTGCACGTGGCCCGGTACGAATTGGGTGAAGGAGTTAACCACGGCGATAATCGGCTTACCGAAATCGTCGTCGGTCATTCCGGTGGCGCGCCACAGGGCACGGGCACCCGCCATGTTACGACCATGGGTGGTGGTGGCGGAACGGTACTTAGGCATGCTCTATTTACTCCAGTCTGAAAAATGACGCGGGCGCTGCTGCACCCGCGTTACTGTCTTGTTATGGATTCACCTGATCCAGCCAGCCGTACTTGTCTTCGGTTTCGCCGGTGAACAGGCCAAAGAACGCCTGCTGGATTTTGGTGGTCACCGGACCACGTTTGCCCTCACCCACCTGGATGCCGTCCACGCTGCGTACCGGCGTGATTTCTGCGGCAGTACCGGACATGAACACTTCATCCGCCAGGTACAGCGATTCGCGTGACAGCACCTGCTCGCGCACTTCGATACCGAGATCCTTCGCCAGCTTGATGATTGCGTCGCGGGTGATGCCCGGCAGCGCTGAAGAGGTGAACGGTGGGGTGAACAGGATGCCGTCTTTCACTTCAAACAGGTTTTCGCCAGCACCTTCGGAGATATAACCCTGGGTATCCAGCGCGATACCTTCCTGATAGCCGTGGCGGCGCGCTTCGCTGCCAACCAGCAGGGAAGATAGATAGTTACCGCCCGCTTTCGCCGCGGTTGGCAGGGTGTTTGGCGCCACGCGATTCCAGGAAGAAACCATGGCGTTGATGCCCTGCTCCAGCGCTTCGGCGCCCAGGTAAGCCCCCCACGGGAACGCAGCGATGATCACATCGGTGGTGAAGCCGTCTGGCGGGTTAACGCCGAGGCCCACGTCGCCGACAAAGGCCAGCGGACGAATGTAGGCACTCTTCAGTTTATTGACGCGGATGACTTCGCGGCACGCTTCCATCAACTCATCCACGCTGGCTTTGATCGGGAAACGGTAAATTTTGGCGGAGTCGTGCAGACGCTGCATGTGTTCACGGTGACGGAACACCACCGGACCTTTGTGTGAGTCGTAGCAGCGAACGCCTTCGAACACAGAGGTGCCGTAATGCAGTGCGTGAGACATAACGCTAACCTTGGCGTCTTCCCACTTAACCATCTCTCCATTGAACCAGATAAAGTCTGCTTTCTTCGTACTCATTGTTATTTCCTTTGGCGACTAGGCGCGGATTTGTTGTGTTGTCTGTTGCTGGATCTCGACACAGGCGACATCCATAAGTTTGCTTAACTGCGAAGACAGTAAATCGACAGAGCGCTGGCTGGCAACGGTCATTTCGATATTAATGTTCTCCGCATTGACGGCGGACGCCATATTCATCGCGCAGACCTGGAAGCCACGGTGACGCACGACGCGCAAAATGCGCTCCAATATTTCAGGGCGAAAGCGGGCTTCGATAGACAATTGATGCTGGTTCATACGGTTTTCTCCATCATGTTTGCGTTGCTGGCACCCGGCGGCACCAGTGGCCAGACGTTTTCATGCTCATCAATCGCAACATGCAGGAAGTAAGGACCTTCACTGTTCAGCAGAGCATCAATCGCGGCGTCGACCTGATCTTTACGGCTAATGCGCTGGCCCGGAATATCAAAGGCGCTGGCCAGCGTGAGGAAATCGGGGTTATCGGTGAGGATGGTTTCGCTGTAGCGACCATCAAAGAACAGCTGCTGCCACTGGCGAACCATGCCAAGACGCTGGTTATCCAGCAGCAGGATTTTTACCGGCAGCTGCTTACGCTTGATGGTGCCCAGCTCCTGAATATTCATCATGATTGAGCCGTCACCGGACACGCAGATAACGGTGTCACCCGGACGGGCAACCTGCGCGCCCACCGCAGCCGGCAGCCCAAAGCCCATGGTGCCCAGACCGCTGGAGGTGATGAAGTTTTCCGGCGCGCTGAAGCGCATGTGCTGCGCCGCCCACATCTGGTGCTGGCCAACGTCGGTGGTTACCACCGTGCTGTCAGGTTTACGATCTGACAACTGCTTCAGCAGCAGCGGCGCGTAGATCGCCTCGCCGGGATGGTCGTAACGCCACGCGAACTCCGCGTTCATCGCTTTAACTTCAGTACGCCAGCCGTCGATCTGCAGCGGCATGCTCAGCGCCGGCAACACCTGGTTGAGATCGCCCTGCAGCGAAACGTGAGCGCGACGCAGTTTGTTCAATTCCGCCGGATCGATATCAATGTGGATGACGCTGGCGTGCGGCGCGAAGGTATCCAGCTTACCGGTGACGCGGTCGTCGAAGCGTGCGCCGACGGCAATCAGCAAATCACAGGATTGCACCGCCAGGTTGGCCGCTTTGGTGCCGTGCATGCCGAGCATACCGAGATAGAGATCGCTGCTGGCTTCGGCGCT
>NZ_SDFT01000120.1:0-48262 GCF_004916815.1 Pantoea sp. R102 | reverse complement strand
GGCCAGCGGGTTGCCGCCGTAGGTGGTGCCGTGCGTGCCGACGCCCATCACCTGCGCCAGATCTTCACGCGTCAGCATCGCACCGATGGGGAAGCCGCCGCCCAGCGCCTTGGCGGTGCTCAGCACATCCGGCGTGACGCCGTAATGCATATAGGCATACAGCGAGCCGGTGCGGCCGACGCCGCTCTGCACCTCATCAAAAATCAGCAGCGCCTGGTGGCGGTCGCACAGTTCGCGCAGTCCGCGCAGGAACGCCGGATCGGCCGGTAATACACCGCCCTCGCCCTGAATCGGCTCGACGATGACCGCGCAGGTCTGATCATTAATTAAGGCCGCCGCCGAGGCCAGATCGTTAAAGGTGGCATGCTGAATGGCTGGCGGTAACGGGGCGAAATCGCGCGAATAGGCGGGCTGGCCGCCGGCTGAAACGGTGAACAGGGTGCGGCCGTGGAAGGCATTGGTGAAGGCGACGATACCGTTTTTTTCGGCACCGAAACGGTCGTGCGCCACTTTACGCGCCAGCTTCAGCGCGGCCTCGTTGGCTTCTGCCCCGGAGTTACAGAAGAACACGCGGTCGGCAAAGGTGGCATCAATCAGCTGCTTCGCCAGGCGCAGAATCGGTTCGTTGGTGTAGCCGTTGCCGGTGTGCCACAGTTTACCGGCCTGCTCAGTCAGTGCCTGCTGCAGCGCGGGATGGGCATGGCCAAGCGCGTTCACCGCAATGCCACCGGCAAAATCGATGTACTCTTTGCCCTGCTGATCCCACAGCGTAGAACCTTCGGCACGCACCGGCACAAAAGCCGCAGGGGCATAAACCGGCATCATCCATTGATCGAAATCGTGACGTGAAACCTGCAGTGACATAGCCATTTCTCCTGCCTCACTTCGGGTGAAGCTTTTGTTTTAAAATTGTTAAAAGTTGCTGAGTTGCAGCTCGACTATAGAGTGCAGTTAACGTGCCAGCCAGAGGAAAAAATGCATAAATCAGGTTCGGCAACGAAATATCAATAAGTTACCCCCTTTCGCTATGCAAATTTAATGCATAAAAAGTGAATAACCATCCGATGACAGCGGCACCGCAGTAATTTGTTTAGCGGATTTATGCATTCGCAAAATGAAATATTGCTTTTGTGATCGCACAGCAGATATTTCGCCAAAATGAGGCGTCTGCTGCGCCATTTTGGGGCGCACTGCGCTTAGCGGGTGCAAGTGACAGCCCGGTTCAGGCATCGGCGTGGTGCATGTCGGCCGCTTATTAGTAACAACTGATTAACTTATTTTGGCTACCCTGTGCCAGGCTGGCCGGTAATTAGACGTATTAAAGATCGGGATATTATTTAGCCTGAAATAAACCGACACAGTGCGTCAATGCGGATAATTTACGGGGTGACTATCAGCCTGCTTTGATTCATAAGCATTGAACTTTAAGGCATAGGCTTGTGCTATTTAAGGCAATAAAGCGCTATTTTTATTAAGTCATATCCTTCTTAGTTTAATCATTATTTATCAATAAGATAAATATTAATCGTCGATTAAACGCTCACTTAATCATGATAAGTAAAAGCGATTCCCATTTCCGAATAATGGAATTGGAGTATGAAAATCGCACAAATAGCCAATAAGAAATTATTTGTTACAACTATTGCACTACTGATCTTTATCCTTTTGTGTCATTTTCTTGTCACCCCACCAGGGGCTTAAAAAATTAAAAAATAACACAGGGTAAAAATATAAATGATGAAGCGCACTTTACTGGCAGCAGTCATGCCATTGCTGCTGGGATTTTCTGTGGCTCAGGCCGCTGAAATCTATAATAAGGATGGTAACAAGCTGGATCTGGTCGGCAAAATTAACGTGTCGCACCTGTTCTCCGATGACACCACCAATGATGGTGATACCTCATCGTATGTCCGTATCGGTTTTAAGGGCGAAACCAAAATTACCGATCAGCTGACCGGCTACGGTTTCTGGCAATCGCAGTTCAGTCTGCGTAACACGGAAGGTGCCGATGCGCAGGCCGGTAACAAAACCCGCCTCGGCTATGCAGGTCTGAAGTTTGCGCAGTTTGGTTCGATCGACTATGGCCGTAACTATGGTCTGATTTATGACGTGCTGGGCTATACCGATATGCTGCCTTTCTTCGGCGGTGATTCCGGTTATGTCGATGCTTTCCTGTCCGGTCGCTCCACCGGCGTGCTGACCTGGCGTAACAAAGATTTCTTCGGTCTGGTTAAAGGCTGGAACGTCGCAGCGCAGTACGAAGGGAAAAACGAGCGCAGCGACAGCGCGGCAACGCCAAACCTGGCGGTACGTCGCTCTAACGGTGATGGTTTCGCCCTTTCCACCTCGTATGACACTGACTTTGGCCTGAGCGCGGTTGCCGCCTATGCCAGCCTCAATCGCGTCAGCGCGCAAAACCTTGCCACCTATGGCAGAGGTGAGAAAGCCGAACACTGGGAAACCGGGGTGAAATATGATGCTAACCAGCTCTATCTGGCGACCATCTACGGCGAATCCCACAACGCTACGCCAATCGGTAACATCGGGTTCGCCAACAAAGCGGTGAACTTTGAAGCTGTGGCGCAGTATCAGTTCCTGAACGGTTTCCGTCCGTCGCTGGGCTACGTGAGCTCAAAGGGCAAAAATATTGAAAACGTCGGCGACGCCTGGCTGTTCAAATACGCGTCCGTGGGTGCCACCTACTACTTCAACAAGAACATGTCAGTGTACAGCGAATACCGCATCAATCTGCTGAAAGATGACAACGCGCTGCGCCTGAAAACTGACGATATTACCGCGGTAGGTCTGGTGTACCAGTTCTGATGGTGATTTACCCTCATGGCATCCCGGCAAGTGTCGGCTGAGGATGCAGCAAAGGGCAGCTCCGGCTGCCCTTTTTCTTTGGCGCCGCGCTGATTATGGCGCCAGCAGGTCGAAGCGGTTTTCGCCCCCCTGCTCCAGCATCACCGGCGGCTGCACCTGCAGCGTAATCCAGTTGGAAGTCACGCGATTTTGCTTGCTGTCCTCCAGCGTCACCGACAGGCGATAACTGTTGTTCGCCTCAGGCGACGCATCCCACGCCGGCATAATGATACTCCAGCCCTGTGGATCGTTGGGATCGGCACCCGGCGTCAGGCTCAGCGCCTGCGTATCGCCCTGCCAGCTGACTTTACTGATTGGATGAGCACTGCGGATCTGCAGTTTCAGTGGCAAACTCTCGCCCGCATTGAGCTGCCACGGCGGCGTGGCGAGGAATACCGACAGGGTTTTACGCTGGCGGAACTCCAGCACCGGCGTATTGCTGCGCGTGACCAAATCATAGCGGCTACCGCGCAGCGAACGCGCGGCGGCGACGTTATCCGGATTGAGCTGCTGACTGAGCGCCACGCCAAAGCGGTAATTAACACGTAAGCCGAGCTGATCCTGGCTCTCGCCTTCATTACTGGTTTTGTGGCTGGCCGATACGGTGACCAGCGGCACTGGCGTATAGGAGACGCCCAGCGTCAGCGCTGAAGGATTGTGATAGCTGTTGCCGGAATTAAACAGATCGACATTGTTGCCGAGATACTGCTGCCAGCTGACCGACACGCCCAGCTGGCGGTAAAACGGCAGATAGCCCTGAGTGGTGACATCATACCCGCGCGCCAGCCGCTGCTGCTGGAACGGGTTGCGATTGCGCCAGCCGGACAGCGGCGTGTAGTAGTTGGCGGATAAGCGCAGGTAGTCGCTCCAGGCCTCGGTGCCCAGCGAAGCGCGCTGCAAGCCGCTGTCGAACAGCCGATCAACGAAGCCGTTATAGCCCAGCAGCCAGCTGCCGGCCACCCAGCGCTGTCCCAGCCCGGCATTGCCCACCAGCCCGTCATCGGTCTGGTGCACGCCCAGCTGGCTGAACGTGAGGTAATTGTAGCGATCGGCCCATGGCGTCAGCAGCGAAGCCCCGCTGCCGCTGAAGTTACCTTCCATATCGACGTTGAGATCGATCTGTGCCTGGCCATAAGGCGACAGCAGCGACTGCCCTTCATCCGCCACCCGGGTGGCAACCTCATCACGAAAATGGTTAAACGCCCAGATACCGGCCTGCTGACCCAGCGTGGTATCGCTGTCGCTGTTCTGGCTGGCCTCGCCGATGCTTTTGGCAATGCCCGCCAGCTTTTTACTGAACGCCGATGTATCGTCCTGATAGCCCAGCGCCGGTAATTCATCAGCGATTTTCTGGAAACGTGCCGGATCGGCAAACGGTGTTGCGGAGACGTCGCTGTTGTCGGTGAAGGCCTGCGCAGGCGCAACGGCCGCCAGTACAGGGGCCCCGAAGGCTACAGCAGCGAAAATTTTGCGGGTCAGAACCAATGGCAGCATAGCAAAAGAGTAGTCGTTTCAGTTTAGAATTTGAAGTAGCTCACAAAACTGTACGAGGTTACCTTAACATATCCTTGCGCCAACGTAGGACTTGTCTTGCTATGTTTCAGATTTTACGTCACCTAAGGGCATACAGTGCGATCAGACGGGAAAACACGTCGTGCGGTCCCCTCTCCCGGGCGGGAGAGGGTTCGGATGCGGGTTGAACACCCGATCAGCATTAAAAACCTAAACTGTCCAGCAGGTCGTCAACCTGGTCCTGGCTGGAAACCACACCTGGCGCGTTAGCATGGATCTGCGGACCGTTCAGCAGGCTGTTGCCCTCTTTACGTGCCGCCGCATTGGCTTCCGGCATGTTCTCCAGCAGTACCATCAGCAGCTGACGTTCAATCTCCTGGATCACATCCATCATACGCTTGATTACCTGACCGGTCAGGTCCTGGAAATCCTGCGCCATCATGATTTCCAGCAGCTGCTTGTTGGTGTACGCCGTGTGAGACGGAACGTCGTCAAGGAACTGGCGCGTATCCGAAACCAACTCGCGTGCATCCGCCAGCTCGATCGGGTTTTCAAACCAGGCATCCCAGCGGCCTTTCAGCTGGGTGGCGCCGGCTTCCATCTGGTCCTGGTGTGGCTGCGCCGCTTCCACACAGTTCAGCGCACGTTCCGCTGCCTGTGCGGTCATCTGCACCACATAATCCAGACGGTCACGCGCGTCCGGAATCGCTTCTGCCGCTTCGGCAATGGCCTGATCCAGCCCCAGTTCGCGCAGGCTGTCACGCAGCATACGTGTCAGAGAGCCAATCCGGGCAATAATCTCGTGTGCCGAAGCTTCTTCAGTTGGTTTCGGAAGGTCGCTCATCACATCTCCTTACATACCCAGTTTTTCGAAGATTTTGCCCAACTTCTCTTCCAGCGTGGCGGCGGTGAAAGGCTTCACCACGTAACCGCTGGCACCGGCCTGCGCGGCGGCGATGATGTTCTCTTTCTTGGCTTCGGCAGTGACCATCAGCACCGGCAGTTTGCCCAGCGTGGCGTCGGCACGAATGGTCTGCAGCAGTTCCAGACCGTCCATGTTCGGCATGTTCCAGTCAGAGATAACGAAATCGAAGCCGCCTGCACGCAGTTTGGTCAGGGCGTCGACGCCATCCTCGGCCTCTTCCACGTTATTGAATCCCAGCTCTTTCAGCAGGTTACGGACGATACGACGCATCGTGTTGAAGTCGTCCACTACCAAAAAGCGCATGTTTTTATCAGCCATATCTACTCCTGTGTTGTCTTGTCCGGCAGGACCGGCTCGTTAAATTCGCAATGCCTGTCCGGCGCTAATTTTGGCCAGCATATGCTGGCTGATGTGGCCCAGATCGACCACTTCACTGGTGCCGCCCATCGCTATCGCTTCGCGCGGCATACCAAATACCACACAGCTGGCTTCATCCTGGGCGATGGTCCACGCGCCGGCGCGGTGCATTTCCAGCATCCCGGCCGCGCCGTCGTTGCCCATGCCGGTCAGAATGACCCCCACTGCATTTCGCCCGGCGTTGACCGCAACCGAGCGGAACAGGACGTCCACCGACGGTTTATGGCGGTTCACCGGCGGTCCGTCGTTCAGTTTCACCACGTAGTTGGCACCGCTGCGCGCCAGCTCCATGTGCATCGCGCCCGGCGCGATATAGGCGTGGCCGGGCAAAATACGCTCGCCGTCTTCCGCCTCTTTTACGGTGATCTGGCACAGCTTGTTCAGCCGCTCGGCAAACGAGCGGGTAAAACCGGGCGGCATGTGCTGCGTAATCAGCAGCGCCGGACTGGTGGCCGGCAGCGGCTGCAGCACATGGCGAATCGCCTCGGTGCCGCCGGTTGAAGAGCCGATAGCAATCAGCTTTTCACTGCTCAGCAGCGGTCCCGCTTTCAGCATCACCGGCTGCGGCGTGGCGGCACGCGCATGCAGTTTGGCGCGCGCGGCGGCGCGAATCTTGTCGGCGATCATCTGGCTGTAGGCCAGCATGCCTTCACGGATGCCGAGCTGCGGCTTGGTGACGAAATCCACCGCGCCTAACTCCAGCGCACGCAGCGTCACTTCCGATCCTTTACCGGTCAGCGACGAAACCATCACCACCGGCATCGGCCGCAGGCGCATCAGTTTTTCGAGGAAGTCGAGGCCATCCATACGCGGCATTTCGACATCCAGCGTCAGCACCTGCGGGTTATACTGTTTGATCAAATCCCGCGCTACCAGCGGGTCCGGCGCCGTCGCGACCATCTCCATATCGGGATGGCTGTTGATGATCTCCGTCATCAACTGGCGCATCAGCGCGGAATCATCCACGCACATCACGGTGATTTTGCTCATCGTCTTTCCTTGGTCAGTCCATAGACAGTCTGTCCACGCAGCCAGAACTCTTTACTGATCTGACTGAAGTTTTCCGAATGCCCGGCAAACAGCAGACCACCCGGCTTTAGCAGGGGGACAAAACGGCGCAGAATTTGTTCCTGCGTCTCTTTATCGAAATAGATCATCACGTTACGACAGAAAATCGCGTCGAACGGCCCCGGCAATGCCCAGTCGTGCGCCAGTAAATTGAGCTGCGCGTAGTTCACCATGTTGGCCAGCTCGCTGCGCACGCGCACCATGCCGGCGTGCGGACCGGTGCCGCGCAGGAAGAAGCGCTGCAGCTGCGACTGCGATAAGGTGCGCAGCTCCTCCTGGCGATAAACGCCCGCCACCGCTTTCTCCAGCACCTGGGTATCAATATCACTGGCGTGGACGGAAAATTTCCCAGGTCCGGTGCCCAGCGTTTCTGCCAGCGTCATGGCAATCGAGTACGGCTCTTCACCGGTTGAAGCGGCGGTGCTCCACACGCTGTAGTTGCCGCTGCGTTTGCGCGCATGCTCTGCCAGAATCGGGAAGTGGTGCGCCTCACGGAAAAATGAGGTCAGGTTGGTGGTCAGTGCGTTAATAAACGCCTGCCACTCGGCACTGTTCGGGTCCTGCTCCAGCAGCGCCAGATAGCGACCAAAATCATCAATATTCAGCATGCGCAGCCGACGTACCAGACGGTTGTAAACCATCTCGCGTTTGTGGTCGGCCAGCACGATGCCCGCGCGCTGATAGATCAGCTGGCTGATACGACGAAAATGTGTATCGGAAAGCGGCAGGCGCTGCACCATTTGTGAGAGCAGCGTCGTGGCTTCATTTTGATCCAATAACGTCGATTTCTTCATTTCGGGTCACCCGGCAACAAACTGATTAAATTGTGATACTGCGGTTGCTACTGTGCTGCCAGTGCACACCATTCACACGGGCCGCCCTGCGGCGGCCACAAGGGTTAAAAGGTTTCCCAGTTATCGTCAGCGCCACGAGCTCCTGCCGCTGGCGCCAGCGCCTGCGGTGCAGACGGACGCGCAATTTTTGGCGCTGTAGTTACGTTAACGGCCTGGGCGACAAATTCTTTACCAATATTGAACACCGCCACCGACTGTTTCAGTCGGCTGGCCTGATCTTCCAGCGCCGCTGCCGCCGTCGCGGACTCTTCCACCAGCGCGGCATTCTGCTGGGTAACGCGGTCCATCTCGTTCACCGCCAGGCCAACCTGGTCGATGCCGCGGCTCTGCTCATCGGAAGCCGAGGCGATTTCGCCCATGATGTCGGTCACGCGGGTCACCGCGTTGACGATCTCGCTCATGGTTTCGCCCGCGCTCTCTACCAGCACCGAGCCGGTATTGACGCGGCTGACCGAATCTTCAATCAGGCCTTTGATCTCCTTCGCCGCCTGCGCGCTGCGCTGGGCCAGACTGCGCACCTCGCCCGCGACCACGGCGAAACCACGCCCCTGCTCACCGGCGCGTGCCGCTTCCACCGCGGCGTTCAGCGCGAGGATATTGGTCTGGAAGGCGATACCGTCAATCACGCTGGTGATATCGGCAATCTTCTTCGAGCTGCCGGCGATGTCCTTCATGGTACTGACCACACCATCGACCACTTTGCCGCCCTGCTGCGCCGTTTCGGACGCGTTCAGCGCCAGCTGCGACGCCTGACGGGCGTTTTCCGCGTTCTGCTTCACGGTAGCGGTCAACTGCTCCATGCTGGCCGCGGTCTGCTCCAGCGATGCGGCCTGCTGTTCGGTACGCGAAGAGAGATCGTTGTTGCCCATGGCGATTTCGCTGGCGCCGGTGTAGATGGCGTCCGAACCGTCGCGCACGATGCGTACGGTGCGCGCCAGCTCTTGCTGCATGTGCTGCAGCGAACTGAGCAGGTCGCCCATTTCGTTGCGTACGCTGAGATCGACCGGCTGCGTCAGATCGCCGCGCGCAATATGGCGGATGTGCTCAATGCTCTGCTGCAGCGGACGGATCAGCGCCGTACGCATACCGCTCCACACCAGCGCAATCACCAGCAGCGTCACCAGCAGCGTGCCGACCACCAGCATAATCGCGTGTTGGTAAGCGCTCTCGTTGGCGTCAATGCCCTGTTTTGCCAGCACAATGTTGTAGGCGAGCCAGGCGTTGTAATCCTTTTCAAATTTGTCCTGAAAACCCTGCGTTGGCTGATCGACAAAGCCTTTAAAGTTACCGGCACTGAGAAAATCAATCAGCTCGGCCAGAGCCCCGCGAAACGCGTTGTAGTTGGCCTGCAGCGTCAGCACGTTCTCCGCGCTTTTGCCCTTTTCCGACAGGTTAGCGTTGAACTCGGCAAAGCTCTGATCGGCGGTTTTCAGCTCCGTATTGGCCAGCGCTACCAGATCTTTTACCGTGGCACCGGAGCCGGCCTGCTGACTGTCCAGCAGATAGCGGATACCGGCACGGTTCAGCGTGTTACGCGCCTGTACCAGCGAAACCCATGAGGTGCCCATCGCCCTTTGCAGGGTGCTAAGACGTTGGTTGTACGCAAAATTATCTTTATCGGCTTTCACCGTTGAAAAAAACATTCCTCCGGAAAACAGCTGCAGTAAGGCAAATAACGCCAGCACGCACAGCAGGCCGGATACCACTCGAACACGACTAAACATAAACACCTCATTAATTGGCGGATCGCTGGTGTTATCGGCGCGCAGGCGCGGATCTTTATGTGAGGTGAAAGGGGTAAGACCAGCAGCAAACCGGGGAAGGGTCAGCCACGCGCCCCTCTCCCGCGGCGGGAGAGGGTCGATTCAGTCAATGATTAAAACGTTTCCCAGTTTCCGTCACTCACCGGGGCCGCAGCGGCTTTGCGCACCGCCGGCGGTGTCGTGGCCACCGGGGAACGCACGACGACCGCTGCCGACGCGCGCGGAATGCGGAACACCGCCACCGACTGGCTCAGGCGGCTGGCCTGCTCCTCCAGCGAGGCCGCAGCGGCGGCCGACTCTTCTACCAGCGAGGCGTTCTGCTGCGTGACGCGGTCCATCTCGGTCACCGCCTGGCCCACCTGGTCGATGCCACGGCTCTGCTCATCCGAGGCCGAAGCGATTTCGCCCATGATGTCAGTCACGCGCGTCACCGCTCCGACGATATCCTGCATGGTGTCACCTGCGGTGCCGACCAGCTGCGAACCGGCGTTAACCCGGCTGACCGAATCGTCAATCAGTCCTTTGATCTCCTTCGCCGCCTGCGCGCTGCGCTGCGCCAGGTTACGCACCTCGCCCGCTACCACGGCAAAACCACGGCCCTGCTCACCGGCGCGCGCCGCTTCGACCGCCGCGTTAAGCGCCAGGATGTTGGTCTGGAAGGCAATGCCGTCGATCACGCTGGTGATATCTGCGATCTTCTTCGAACTGCCGGCGATGTCATGCATGGTGCGCACCACGCCTTCGACCACGTCGCCACCTTTGCGTGCCGTCTCCGACGCGCTGAGCGCCAGCTGCGAGGCCTGCCGGGCGTTCTCGGCGTTCTGCTTCACCGTGGCGGTGAGCTGCTCCATGCTGGCCGCGGTCTGCTCCAGCGACGCCGCCTGCTGCTCGGTACGCGCCGAGAGATCATTGTTGCCAGCGGAAATTTCGCTGGCGCCGGTAAAGATGGCGTCCGAACCGTCGCGTACGTTGCCGACGGTGTGCACCAGCGACTGCTGCATTTCATGCAGACTGCTGGCCAGCTGGCTCATTTCGTTACGCCCTTCCACGGTGATGGTCTGCGTCAGATCGCCTGCGGCGATATGGCGAATGTGACCGAGCAACTGATGCAGCGGCTGAATCAGCACCGTGCGCAGGCCAAACCAGCAGGCGACGATTACCGCGATCACCATCACGGCGACGATCGCCAGCAGCCACATCATGGTGTGGAAGGCACGCTGGTTCTGCGCCACGCCCTCAGCGGCTAAAGCACTCTGCGCGCTGCGCCACTCTTCATAGGTGGCTTTCATTTTGACCTGTTTGGCTTCGATGTTCTGATCAAACATGCCCTGCAGATCGTTGGCTTTCAGCCGGGCCAGCATCGCCTTCAGGCCGTTATTGAACGCGGCATAATCCGCTTCCAGCCGGTCGCGCAGCGCATCCGGCAGCCCCGGCGTCGCGGGCAAATCGTAATAGCGCTGATAGTGGCCGGCCGCGGTGTCGAGCTGTTTCTCCGTCTGCGCGATCAGCGCATTAAGCTGACCGCCGTTGGTCTGTGATGCCATGCTGCCCTGCATGCGCAGCATGGCACGGTTGAGCACGGTACGGGTTTGATTGAGTTCAATCCAGGCATCGGACATGGCAGCGACGTTATTACTTGACGTTTGTGCCACAGCAAACGCCTCTTTATCTTTTTGTAATGCCGACCAGAACAGCCCGCCGGACAGTAATTGCATAGCACCGAACACCAGCAGGACGGCGATCAGGCTGGTGACGACGTTGATTCGTTTTAACATGGTGTCTCCAAAAAGGGGGGTTACGCCCTGTTTATCGACCGCTGCGCTGAATATTTGAGAGGGTTTACCGGACTTTACGAGGGATAATGCTGAATAAAAGCTTTTTTACAGCGTTTTATAAGTAAAGAAAGCAGGAGATGAGGGAGCGGCGCGTTGTCCGCTCCCGTTTCAGCTTAGAACGTTTCCCAGTTGGCGTCGCTGACCGGCGCGGTCAGCGCTTTGCGTGGCGCACTGGCCTGCGGGGGGGCGATCTGCGGATGGCGCACACCCGTGCTGCTGGCAGGCTGAGCGCCACGTGGAATGCGGAACACCGCCACCGACTGGCTGAGACGGCTGGCCTGCTCCTCCAGCGAGGCCGCCGCCGCCGCCGACTCTTCCACCAGCGAGGCGTTCTGCTGCGTGACGCGGTCCATCTCGGTCACCGCCTGGCCGACCTGATCGATACCGCGACTCTGCTCGTCCGATGCCGAGGCGATCTCGCCCATGATGTCGGTGACGCGCGTCACCGCATTGACGATTTCGCCCATGGTATCGCCCGCCGTGCCGACCAGCTGTGAGCCGCTGTCAACGCGACGCACCGAGTCTTCAATCAGCCCTTTGATCTCCTTCGCCGCCTGCGCGCTGCGCTGGGCAAGGTTGCGCACTTCACCGGCCACCACCGCGAAGCCGCGGCCCTGCTCTCCGGCGCGCGCCGCTTCGACTGCGGCGTTGAGCGCGAGGATATTGGTCTGGAAAGCGATACCGTCAATCACGCTGGTAATGTCGGCAATCTTCTTCGAACTGCCGGCAATATCGTGCATGGTGCGCACCACCCCTTCCACCACTTCTCCGCCTTTCTGCGCGGTTTCCGATGCGCTGAGCGCCAGCTGCGAGGCCTGCCGCGCGTTCTCGGCGTTCTGCTTCACCGTGGCGGTGAGCTGCTCCATGCTGGCCGCAGTCTGTTCCAGCGACGCCGCCTGCTGTTCGGTACGCGCCGAGAGATCGTTATTGCCGGCGGAGATTTCGCTGGCGCCGGTAAAAATAGCGTCCGAGCCGTCGCGCACGTTGCTGACGGTGCGCACCAGCGCCTGCTGCATCTCCTGCAGCTTGCTCGCCAGCTGGCTCATTTCATTACGTCCTTCGACGGTGATGGTCTGGGTTAAATCGCCCTGCGCAATGTGTTCAATGTGCTGGATGCTGTCGTTGAGCGGCTTAATCAGCACCTTACGCAGGCCGAACCAGCACAGCACGATCACGCCCACTACCAGCGCCAGTACCAGCCCCAGCAGCCACATCATGTGCTCGTAAGCGGCGCTGTTCGCCGCCACGCCGGCCGCCGTCAGACGATCCTGATCGGCGCGCCACTGGGTGTAGTTTTCCAGAAAGGCACTTTGCGTCGGGGCCACCGGTACTTTGCCGGCTGCGGCGGTATCGTTGTGCTGCAGTACCTGCTGCATCTCAGCCAGTGCGCTGGCGTAAGCTTTATAGGTCTGTTCCAGCTGCTGATTGAGCTGCAGGTTCTGGCCCGGCGTGTCCGGCGTGTTTTTAAACAGGGTGAATTTGTCCTGCGCCGTCTGCTGGAACGTCCTGCTCTGCCCGAACAGCGTACTGATGTCAGCTTCGGTGCCGGTCAGTTTACTGGTGGCAATACGCAGCTGGATGCGCGTCAGGATCACGCGGCTTTGGTTAAGGCTCATGTAAGCATCATTGATGGCGGCAATGTTTTTGCTCGCCAGCTGAGAGGTATTGAAACTTTTTTTGTCGTCACTCAGCGCTTTAAAAAACAGCGAGCCGGAAGCCAGCTGCAGTACGCCAAACACCAACAACACCAGCAACAGGCTGGTCACAACGCGGATTTTCGTAAACATAGTTTGCCCTGGGAAATGAAGAAAAATCGTGCAATACAGTTATCGACCTGGCGGCGGGAATATTGAGCGAGGGCAGGAAATATTTGTGGGCTTTGCTATTGATTTATAACGATTTAATAAAGGATGTAATAGTCACGGGCCGCATCAGCGACCCGTGACTCTCTGCGAACGATTATGCGCTACGCAGCGTATCCACCAGCGCCATCTCTTCACTGCTCAGCAGTTTTTCGATGTCGACCAGAATCAGCATACGCTCGCCCAGCGCACCGAGACCGGTGAGGTACTCGGTCGACATGGTGACGGCAAATTCCGGTGCCGGACGGATCTGATCCTGCGTCAGCGACAGCACGTCAGACACGCCATCCACCACGATGCCGACCACGCGATGCTCAAGATTCAGCACGATCACCACGGTGTTTTCGTTGTACTCCACGTCCGGCTGCGAGAACTTCACGCGCAGGTCGATAATCGGCACAATCACACCACGCAGGTTAGTCACGCCCTTGATGAACTCCGGCGTGTTAGCGATACGCGTTACCTGATCGTAACCACGAATCTCCTGCACTTTAAGGATATCGATGCCGTACTCTTCGTCACCGAGGGTGAAAACCAGGAACTCCTGGCCGACGGTTTCGCCGGCGATTTTCGTCACGGTTGCCATGTCAGTCATTTTTTTACCCTTTCGTTATCTGTTACGCTGCGGCACCGGCCACACGCTTCTCACGGTTCAATGATTGCAGTGCCGATACGTCGACAATCAGCGCAACGCTGCCATCGCCGAGGATGGTGGCGGCGGAAATGCCCGGCACTTTGCGGTAGTTGCTTTCCAGGTTCTTCACCACCACCTGATGCTGACCAATCAGCTGATCGACCAGCAGCGCATAGCGACGTCCTGCGCTCTGCAGGATCACCACGATGCCCTGCGTGGCGTCGGTTTTGGCGTTCTGCACGTCAAACACGTTCCACAGCTCAACCAGCGGCAGGTACTCGCCGCGCACTTCCAGTACGCGCTCGCCACCGGCCAGCGGTTTCAGCTCTTCAGCCGTGGGCTGCAGTGACTCCATCACCGCGTTCAGTGGCAGGATGAACACTTCGTCTGCCACGCGCACCGACATCCCGTCGAGGATCGCCAGCGTCAGCGGCAGCAGAATGCGAATGGTGGTGCCTTTGCCCTGCTTCGAGGAGATTTCGACGTGACCGCCCATCTCCTGGATATTACGTTTCACCACGTCCATGCCGACGCCGCGGCCTGATACGTCGGTCACCTGCTCGGCGGTCGAGAAGCCTGGCGCGAAGATCAGCATGCCGACTTCTTCATCACTCATGCTGTCGCTGACCGGCAGGCCGGACGAGAGCGCTTTCGCCAGGATACGTTCACGGTTGAGGCCGGCACCGTCATCGATCACTTCGATGCAGATGTTGCCGCCCTGATGTTCCGCTGACAGCGTCAGATTGCCGACCGCCGTTTTGCTGGCGGCCAGCCGTTTTTCCGGGGTTTCGATGCCGTGGTCGAGGCTGTTACGCACCAGGTGCGTTAACGGATCGATGATGCGTTCGATCAGGCTCTTATCCAGTTCGGTTGAGCTGCCGAGCAGCGTCAGTTCAACCTCTTTGCCCAGCTTGCTGGCCAGATCGCGCACCAGACGCGGGAAGCGGCTGAACACGTACTCCATCGGCATCATACGAATCGACATCACCGATTCCTGCAGGTCGCGGGCGTTACGCTCCAGCTGACCCATGCTGTTGAGCAGGTCACCATGTGCCACCGGATCCAGCGCACCGGAGCGCTGCGCCAGCATCGACTGGGTAATCACCAGCTCGCCGACCAGGTTGATCAGCTGGTCAACTTTTTCCACCGCCACGCGAATACTGCTGGATTCGCTGCTTTTGGCGGGCGCGGCGGCACGTTTGCTCTCACGCTTCACCGCCGGAGTAATGTCGGTGACGGTCGCCGTTTGCTGCACCGGCGCTTCGGCTTCGGCCTCTGCGACGGGCGCGGCGGCAACGGCGGCGGGTGCGGCGTCCTGCGGGAACTGAATCTGCGCTTCATCAATCACGAAACACAGCACCGCCACGATATCGTCTTTGCCGACACCGTCGATGGTGGCTTCCAGCGAGCTGGCGCCTTTCACCACATCGGTCAGGGTGCCGAGGTTGCCCAGCTCTTCCAGCAGCAGATCCGGCTCTTTCTCTTTCAGATTGATCAGCTGCAGGCGCAGGCCGCTGCTGGCGGGCGCGGCAGGTGCTGCCACGTCGGCGAGCGCCACCACCGGTGCGGCGGCTTGCGGGGCTATTCCTTTGGCTTCCAGCGCCAGCTGGCGCAGGGCTTCACAGATGTAGTTAAAGCTTTCTGCGTTTGGCTCCTGCGCGGTTTTATAGGCATCGAGCTGTTCCTGCATAATATCTTTGGTTTCCAAAAACAGGTTGATGATGTCGGTGCTGAGCTGCATTTCGCCACGGCGCGCACCATCCAGAATGTTTTCCAGGATGTGGGTGGTTTCCTGTAAAACCGTAAAGCCAAATGTACCGGCTCCGCCCTTAATGGAGTGGGCGGCGCGGAAGATGGCATTCAACTGCTCGGAATCGGGCTCCTGGGGATCCAGTCCCAACAGGTGTTGCTCCATATCCGCTAACAGCTCATCGGCTTCATCAAAAAACGTCTGGTAAAAATCGCTGATGTCCATGCTCACGGGATCACCTCGGCTGTGAGGGTTGGTCTGGTGTCACCGCGCTGGCGGCGGGCGGTGCCGCTGCCGGCGGATTCGCCGCGGCTGCCGGTGTGGCCGGTGCTGCGGTAGAACCCGTGGGGGCAGTTGGCGCCGCCGGACCAGCCGGTGCGGTAATGCTAGGTAAAATCTGCGCCGGGTCACTCACCTGAACGGCATCGCTCTCGGCATTCTCTTTTTCAATCGCCGCTTCGGTGTCATGGTTCAACACCAGCAGGCTGATACGACGGTTCACCGCGTCGTTGGCGCCGCGGTTTTTCAGTTTCATGGTGTCGGCCATGCCGACCACGCGCAGCATTTTGCCGCCGTCCAGCCCGCCCGCCACCAGCTCACGGCGTGAGGCATTGGCACGATCCGCCGACAGTTCCCAGTTGCTGTAGCCGCGATCGCCGCTGGCGTACTGGAAGTCATCGGTATGGCCGGACAAACTGATTTTGTTAGGAATATCATTCAGCAGCGGCGCAATGGCGCGCAGGATATCGCGCATGTACGGCTCCACTTCGGCGCTGCCGGTTTTAAACATCGGGCGGTTCTGGCTATCGATAATCTGAATGCGCAGCCCCTCTTCCACCATGTTGATGATCAGATGCGGACGCAGCGCTTTCAGGCGTGGATCGGCCTCAATCAGCTGGTCGAGTTTTTCACGCAGCCGGTTCAGGCGAATGTCATCCAGCTGGCGCTTTTGCGCATCCATATCGACCTGTTTTTGCACTTCGCCTTTCTTCTGCGTCGGATCATCGCCGCCGCCGGGAATCGGACTTTCGCTGTCGCTGCTACGCTGACCGCCGGTCAGGGCGACCTTGAGCGGCGTTTTAAAATATTCGGCAATCTGCACCAGCTCCTGCGGATTGGCGATCGAGATCAGCCACATCACCATGAAGAACGCCATCATCGCCGTCATAAAGTCGGCATAGGCAATCTTCCATGAGCCATGGCTGCCTTCATGCTTTTTATGTTTGCGCCGTTTGACCAGCACAATCGGGCGATTACCGTGCTTCATGAAGGCGTATCCGAAGTCTGCTTAGCCGGGTTTTTCGCGTTACGCACGTGCTCTTCCAGCTCGGTAAAGGACGGACGCTCGGTGGAATACAGGGTTTTACGACCAAACTCGACGGCGATCTGCGGCGCATAACCGTTCAGGCTGGAGAGCAGCGTGACTTTGACGCACTGCATCATCTTGGTGGTTTCCGCGCACTTCTGGCGCAGCACGGATGCCAGCGGCGAAATGAAGCCGTAAGCCAGCAGAATACCGAGGAAGGTTCCCACCATGGCGTGCGCAATCAGCGCGCCCAGTTCTGCCGCCGGGCGGTCCGCGGAGGCCAGCGCGTGCACCACGCCCATTACCGCGGCGACGATACCAAACGCCGGCAGGCCATCACCGACCGCCGCTAAGCTTTGTGCTGGTACTTCGCACTCGTGTTCATAGGTTTCGATCTCTTCATCCATCAGGGCTTCGATCTCGAAAGCATTCATATTTCCGCTCACCATCAGCCGTAAATAGTCGGTAATAAAATCCACTAAAGGTTTATCGGACAAAATACGCGGATAGTTAGCGAAAATTTCGCTCTGGCTGGGATCTTCAATATCGCGTTCCAGCGACAGCATGCCCTGCTGACGTGATTTCGCCATCAGGCGATACAGCAGCGCCATTAAATCCATGTATACGGCTTTGTTATATTTTGAGCCGCGCATTAACAAGGGCAGCGCTTTTAGCGTCTTTTTAATCGATTTGCCGTTGTTGCCCACCAGAAACGCACCAATGCCGGCGCCGCCAATAATCAGCAACTCCGACGGCTGGTAAAGCGCGCCCAGATGGCCGCCTACCATCATGTAACCGCCCAGCACGGAACCGAGGACTACGATATAACCCACAATAATCAGCACAAAAACATCCTTACGTCCGTAACGTGTTGGTGGAAGTTAAGCCAGAGAGCCGCAGGTGTTATTCGCAGGGTGTGGGCAAAAAAAAAGCAGCGGTATTAACCGCTGCTGGATGCTTTCCACGATGCGAACAAACTTAAACGGCGCGTTTAACCTGTTCATCCAGCAGTTGTGGAAAGGTATCGGCAGAATCTGCAGAAAGTTTACGTCTTTTTACGGCACGTGATGGCGGCTGGCACAGGCTGCAAACAAAGCTGCCCGGCGGCTGATGCGCGTGGTTGATGAAGCTTCCGCCACAGCATTTACAGTCAGACAATTCCAGCATGCCACTTTCAACAAATCGCACCAGGGTCCAGGCGCGGGTCAGCGCCAACAGCGGGCCCTCGTCCGATTGCGGACACTGCTCAAGATACAGGCGATACGCTTTGATAACCGCCTCTACGCCACTGCTCAGCCGGGTTTTCAGCAGAAACTGCCAGGCGTTGCAGAACATCGACGCATGAATATTTTGTTCCCAGGTCATGAACCAGTCGGTAGAGAATGGCAGCATGCCTTTCGGTGGTGGTGCACCACGCAGCTCTTTGTACAGTTTAATCAGGCGACCGCGGCTCAGCTGGGTTTCACTTTCCAGCATCTGCAGTCGTGCGCCCAATGTAATCAGCTCCATTGCCAGCTGAATATCACGCGCTTCCTGAACAATACTTTTTTCGGTCATTACACCGCCCTCTTTTTAGCAGAGACATCATCTTTCGATGCGCTGCGCAATAAACGGCTGGATAATAAAATACCGGTGTGGATTTGCTGCAAATCATCCACACGTGATTCCTGCGTTAAACGGTTAATAAGATTGTGATCGGTAAAGCGGAACTGGCAAACCAGTTGATTGGTTTCCGCTAATTTTACCATCTCAGGTAAAGTCAATTGCTGCAATGCATCCGCCATTGGCTCATCGATACCTAAACGAAACATTGCTGAAGCTTTTTCCTGGTTTATCAAACGCTGTGCAAGCAATAAATATGACAGATTGATGTCATATATGTGTTTTAGTAATTCTGATGTACCCATTTTTTTCCATCCTGATAGACGCGACATATATACGGCCACAGAATTAAGTGTTCTATGGTTCGGGTTGCTGGTTGGTAAATCTAAAGATGGCAAAAAATAATCAGGCATAAGCCAACGCGTACTGAACTGTTTCACTTCCCACCGGGATATTGATCAGTAGTAGTCAAAACTCCAGGCCAATCTTTTCTTGAGTTGTAACCATCTTCCGTGACGTCTGCTTACAGTTTTTTAAGACTAATCCGAAAACAAGGCAAATCTATATCGTCTGATTTCGACATACAACGTGATTGGTATGAAATTTTAGATAAAGTGTGATCTGCGTCACACTTTTAAGGCAAATTTTTCAAGTGAAGCTTCAGTAATGCTTTTCTGTTGTTCCTTTTTTGAGCGATTTTGAAACGTTTCGCTAATATTTCACAGGAAAAGTCTGAATTTTGAAGTGTGTCGCAGATCGCCGCCATGGGACGATCTTTTATCTGCTACGTTGGCTTTAGGCAAAGATAAGACCCCGAAATAAACCAAAAAGGCAGCATAAAACACCAAAAATGGCTGTAATTATTCGCTTTTAAATTAATCACTTACAGGGAATATTGCCACGCAGGACTAATGGCGCTGTGCTAGCGAAGCGTGAAGAGTGGATGCAGCGCGCTTGTGGTGTGTAAAGAGTTTGTAGGGAGGGTTTAGCGAGTCACAAGGGATGTAACAGCACGTTACATTAGCGATATGAATGAATTGACTAACTAACACACTGATGTATTAGAACTATCGGCCTGGCCAGCCAAATCTTTAGGGTTGGAAGAAAAAATTCAGCGTTTCAGTGCTTAACTGGCTTAATTTTAACCAATTCGTGCGTTTTTTGGTGCCGGGTCAGCGGGTTAGCGCTTAACAAAATGAAATCGATTTCATCCGGTAAGAGTATCGCGTGAAAACGCTACGCAGCACGGTCCTGCCTGCGTCGTCTGACGGATACCTCTCCCGCGTACGGGAGAGGCATTGCCTGAGGGGAAAATCGCGCCTTGCGGGGCTAATTACGCCAGCTTCTGAAACGTCGCGACCTTGTTATCGCTACCGTGGCTGGCGCTGCGTGCCGGCAGCGTGTTCAGATCGTTCAGGAAGCTTTCCCGCCAGTGCGAAATGTCCTGCTTACGCAGTACGGCCATCATGTCGTTATAGCGCGAGATACGCTCGGTGCGCGGCATGGTCAGCGCGCGGTCCAGCGCCGCCGCCACATCATCACGATCGTACGGGTTAACGATCAGCGCAGAAGTCAGCTCGTTGGCCGCTCCGGCAAAGCGCGACAGCACCAGCACGCCCGGATCGTCCGGATCCTGCGCCGCGACATACTCTTTCGCCACCAGGTTCATGCCGTCACGCAGCGGCGTAACCAGCCCCACGTCGGTCAGGCGGAAAATCTTCATCAGCAGACGGCGGTCAAAATGCTGGTTGAGATAATAGAGCGGCGTCCAGCCCAGCGTGCCGTATTTACCGTTAATGCGCCCCGCTTCCGTCTCCAGCTGGTGACGAATATCCTGATAGGCCTGCACGTCGCCGCGCGAGGTCGGCGCAATCTGTGAGTAGCGGATTTTGCCGCGGTGCTGCGGGAAGTTTTCCAGCAGCGCTTCATAGGCAAGGAAACGCTCCGGCAAGCCTTTGGAATAGTCGAGACGCTCACAGGCGATGATATTCTGCAAATCGCCCAGCTCACGCTTCATCGCGGCCATCTTCGGTGGCAGCGGCCCTTCCGCCATCTCTTTAATGCTGTCCGGCTCGATACCGATAGGGTAAACCTCGGTCATAAAGGTATTGCCAAAGGCGCGATGCTTCTTCTCGCCTTTATTCTGCAGCTGCGTCAGCTGGCTCAGGCTGTCGAGAAACGCCACGCGATCGGATTCTGTCTGGAAACCCAGCAGATCGTATTCACACAGCATTTCCAGCAGTTCCTGATGCGGCGGCAGCGCATTGAAAATTTCCGGCGTCGGGAACGGGATATGCAGAAAGAATCCGATTCGGTTATTGATGCCCTGTTTACGCAGTTCAGCGGCAAACGGCAGCAGGTGGTAATCGTGGATCCACAGGATATCGTCCGGCTTGATCAGCGGTTTCAGCCGCTGCGCCAGCAGGGTATTCACGCGGCAGTAACCTTCCCAGGCTTCACGCTGGTACTGCACCAGATCGAGGCGATAGTGGAACGCGGGCCAGATCACCGTATTAGAAAACTGGCAGTAGTACTGATCGTAATCGTTTTGATTGAGGGGGAATGAGGCATAGGTAATGCCGTCTTGTTCGATCTGGGTAAGTTCCTCATCTTCTTCACCGGAAAACTCACTGATCTCTCCGTTCCAGCCAAACCACAATCCTCCGGTGGTCTGCAGCGCATCCAGAATGCCGACGGCGAGACCGCCTGCGTTGGTTTTGCTTCCATCAGGAATAGCGATACGGTTAGATACGACGACTAAACGACTCATAACCTAAACTCCTTACCGACGTTGTCATGTTCTAGTTGTAATAATAGTTGTTCCAGCCAGTGCCAGACCGCTGCCACATCGGGCAGACGATAGCGCGCCTGGCTTGGACCTTCACCGACCTTGACCGAGATGCCATGCATGGCATTGACTGCAAGAAAGCCTTTCTCATCGGTCAGATCGTCGCCCACAAATACCGGAATGCGACCGGTAAATGGCGCTTCCTGCATAAATTCGCGTACCGCAGCACCTTTATCGATGCCCTGCGGTTTCAGTTCCACCACGCATTTACCTGGCTGCAGCGCCAGCGCCGGAAAGCGGGTTACCGCCTCTTCGGCCAGCTGCATGATGGCGTTTTCATACTCTGGCGCGTTGCGGTAGTGCAGCGCAAAGGCCATACCTTTTACTTCCAGCAGCGTACCGGGCCACTGGTCAAGGGTCTGCTGCAGTTCAACCTGCAGCGTTTGCGCCACCTCATCGGGCAGCGACTGACGATGCAGATGTCCGCTGGCATCGCGGCGCTCAGCGCCGTGCACGCCCGCTGCCGGGGCTTCCAGCGGCGCGACCAGCTCATCCAGCTGGCTGATCGGACGGCCGGAAACCAGCGCCAGCGCGCCGTGACTTAAATTAGAAATTTGTTGCAGATGCTGGCGCACCGATGCGGGGATGGAAACCGACTCGGGCTGCGACTGAAGCGCGGCCAGCGTGCCGTCAACATCAAAAAAGAAGGCGTAAAGTCCGCCACTTAGCGACGGCAGGGTGCTGTTCTCATTAACCGCAGGGGTCACGTCTCCTCCTGTATCTGAACGTAAACGGGCAGTCTGTTCGCAGGCAGGCAGGAAGTGAGGAGGTTTTTCCGTAAACACGGGAATCGAAAGGGTAACGCTCCAGAACTAAACGAAATTTTCATCAACACTGCAACCGCACTACGAACATCGGCAACATTAAGTGTAGACAACAATTGAAGTTTCGCCAGACGGGCGCACAGAGTGCTTAGCGAAGAGTGCCCTTTTCAGCGGTTTGCGCGGCAAAAAACTGAATTCTGCTGTTTTTCATACGCTTCGCTTTTTTTACCGCGGGCAGACTTGATCATAGCAAAAACCGCCTGATACTGTATATAAAAACAGTATCTATGGAATGTTCGCTATGACGCGTTTCTTTTTGCCACAGCTTTCACCGCCTTCGCGCTCCCGCCCGCTATTCCTTGACGCGGTGCACGGCGGTTTCCCCTCGCCCGCTCAGGACTACATTGAGCGCCAGATTGATCTCAATGAGCTGCTGGTGACCCGCCCCAGCGCCACCTATTTTGTGCGCGTCGAAGGCGACTCGATGCGCGATGCCAATATCCGCGAAGGCGACCTGCTGGTGGTCGACAGCTCACTCAATGCCCGGCACGACGACATCGTAATCGCCGCCATTAACGGCGAGTTCACCGTCAAGCGGCTGCAGACGCATCCCTGCGTACAGCTGATGCCGATGAATCCGCGCTATCAGCCCATCCGGCTGCGTGAAGAGGAGGAGCTGGAAATTTTTGGCGTGGTGACGTTTATTATTTACGCCGCACGCGTCCAGCGTTAGCGCATCGTTTCGGCGCGGATCATCTCAATCAGCCGGCGTAAACCCGGGTGCAGCTGGCGACGGTCGGGGTAATACATCACCAGCGGTTCGTCTTCGCTGCACCAGTCCGTCAGCACGCGCACCAGCTGCCCGCTCGCCAGCTGCGCCTGTACGTAGCGCTCCGGGCAGTAGCCGAGACCGTAACCGCCGGCGACCGCATCAATAATCATGTCGCTCTCATTGAGCGTCAGCGTGCCCGGCACATCGACCTCATACGTCACCTTGCCCTGCGCCAGCGGCCACTTATACAGCGTGCCATTGCCAAGGCGCATGCGAATACAGCGATGGTTGCGCAGATCGTCCGGATGCTGCAGCGGCGGCGCGTCGCGCAGGTAATCGGGTGACGCCACCACGATCCAGCGCAGTTTGGGCGTCAGCGGCATGGCGATCATATCTTTCGGTACGCTGGCACCGTAGCGAATCCCGGCGTCATAGCCGCTACCGATGATATCCACCAGATTGTTATCCACCGTAATTTCCAGACTGAGCTCCGGATAGGTCGCCATAAAGCGCGCCAGGATCGGCCGAAACAGCAGCTGCCCGGCATCACGCGGGATGTTCAGCCGCAGGCGGCCGCTGGGTGATTCGCGGTACAGGTGCAGATCGTTCAGCGCCAGCTCAATTTGCGCAAAGCCGGTTTCCAGGTGGCGCAAAAAAGCGGCACCGGCGTCCGTCGGCACCACCGCCCGGCTGGTGCGGTTGAGCAGGCGCACGCCAAGACGCGCTTCAAGACTGCGCAACGTGTGGCTGATGGCCGACGTGGTGACCCCCAGTTCCAGTGCGGCGAGGCGGAAGCTCTTGCGCCGGCAAATCAGCAGAAAAACATTCAGATCGGCCAGTTCATTACGTTGCAGGGCGGGCATTTTCGTGTCTCCTGACTCATTGCCTCGTTGAATCTGATTCAACTTCAGATGAGCTATCATAGCGAAGCTGCCGTACCGGACGCTATGCGTGCGTGGCATGGCAGGCAAAACGTCACTGTTAACCCTGAGCTCATCATGCTGCCCGAAGACCGAAAAGACGCTATTTATCGCTACCTGTTTGCGAAACGATCGGCCACCATTCACGAACTGGCCACGCTGATGGCAGTGTCGGCGATGACCATCCGCCGCGATATTAAATTCCTGCAGGACGCCGGCCTGGTGGTTGGCATACACGGCGGCGCCAGGCTGCCTGCCGTGGTCCATCAGGCATTGCCGTATGTGGATAAGGCACAGCTGAACGTGCACGCCAAACAAAGCCTTGGCCGTTATGCTGCGTCACTGGTAGAGGATGGCCAGGTTGTCTACCTCGATGCCGGTACCACCAGCTATGAAATTGCGCGTGCGTTAGGCGATCAGGCAAGTCTCACCGTGCTGACTAACGACTTTACGATTGCCGCCTGGCTGATGCGCCACAGCCACATCACGCTATTTCATACGGGTGGCAAAGTCGATAAACGGCATATTGCCAGCGTGGGTGCCATGGCGGCGACCGCCCTTGCCGCGTTCAATATTGATCTGGCCTTCCTCAGCGCCAGCGCGTGGGATGTCACGCACGGCCTCTCGACACCCGACGAAGACACCTTGCTGGTGAATCAGGCGGTGCTGGCCGCCTCAGCGCAGCGTTATCTGGTGGCTGACAGCAGCAAATATGGTCGTTACAGCGTGTATTCCGTGTGTAAGCTGCAGCAGCTGGACGGTGTGATCACCGATGACGATTGCCCCTGTGCTGCCGTTGAAGAGATGAAACAGCGTGATATTTGTCTGCACCGGGTAAATCGCCGCGGCTGAGCGGCTCTCTGCGCATCCCGATAAAGAGCATTAATTAAAAAGGAGGCGCGAACGCCTCCGGTGGCTACAGGGAAATCACATCAACTATTTATTATGGGGCACGGTTTACGGCGTAGGGGCGACTTTAGGATTGGAGCTGAACCAGCCGCGGCGATCCTGCCAGTTGCCATATTCATCCACAATCGCCCCTTTACTGTTGGCCATCAGGAAATGATAACTCTCCAGTTTTTTCAGCGACAGCGTTTCGCCCTGATGCTGAATGACGACATTGTGGCTTTGCACCGGACCAAAACTTTTCGGCGTCGGCGGAATATCCGCTGATGCGGCGCCAATTTCTGAGAAGTTATATACCCAGCCATCGAGAACGCGCCATGATTCATGTTTTGCCGGACGTGCCGGCGGCGCGCTAATCGGCATGTGTCGATGCTCCGGAATCATCTGGTTCGGCAGCAGATACATGGTCATAGCGTAATAACCGTAATCCAGATTATTGACCCAGGTGATGCTGGCCAGGCCAACATGCTGATAATCGCCCAGCCCGAAATCATTGACCCACAGCTGCTGGCGCATGGCCGGCGTCAGCGTATGACCATAAGAGGCGAGCAGTTGCGCTATTGCATCTTTCGCCACCTCTTTCTGGAAGACGCCATTTTTATAGAAATCTTTATTGGTATAAACGTGATGCGGCTGAGCCGCAATGGATGCGGTGGCATTGAGCGCCAGTAAGGCCGCAGCGAACGCCAGAGCAGGTTTTGTCATAATTCACCTCCTGTTTATGACAGCCATGTTGATGCAAATAAAAATTTCACCGGCCGGTAAAACGCAAGGGTGGCCAGCGCGGAGAACAGAGTTGCAGATGGCGATGCGGAGGGGAAATTCATTTAGAGAATCGGATCTATCTAATTATCAGATACGGCTGTGCTTTTTTGTGATTATTAACAAATAATCACAGGCTATTCTGCCCGGCAAAGCATCCAGCTGCTGGCGGGCGCAATTTATCAGCTGCTAAAGAAATTCTTAAAATGTTGGTTGCGCTCGCAATTGTGACAGGCGCGCGGCCAATTGTGTTTGACCTGCTTTTCACATCAATGCACACTGGCGGGCGTGAAAAACGGCAGATGAAGAGCCAAGAGATGTTGCAGAATTATAGTCAGCGCGTCCATTTCTATTACTGCATTCTGGTTGCGTTAAAACTCTATGTGAACAGCAAGAAGTCCGGCGGCGTACGCGGGAAAAATAACTTTTTGCTGAAGTGGTTACGCAACGCGCAAAACAACACCATCTTTCATCCTGATATCACCAGTGAAATTGAATGGCTGCGCGGCAAAATTATCAGCGCCGGACCAGATGCCGATTTAGAACCGATGCTGCAATACGTTTACGAGACAGCAAAACGCGCCGAAACGCTGCGTCTCGGGCCGTAATCGCACGGGCTGCGCATGGCATTACCCCTGTCTGCAGGCAAAAAAGGGGGCAACGCGCCCCCAACCACTACAAAAATTTCATCCCTGACGCCCTGGTGCGGATTCCCTTCCGGCTGGCGCTAATTCTCTTCGCACTGGCTACGCGTTACAGGGTTAGCGCCAGCACGCTGATCAATAACCAGCAGCCCGCGCAAAATGCGCCCGCCGCCACCCAGGTTAACGCCCGGGTATTTAAATGACAGACATCGCGTTGCCAACGTTTAACCGGCTGCATAACCACTCCTGAAAATACATTCTCATTATGCCTGGCAGAGGATTGCCGTGAACTGAGGATAAGCTTGTCACGTATTAATATCCCTGACCATCGGATGTGCTTACCGATTGTGTAGGCGCAGGACTACATCCCATTAATTACCGCTTATATCGCCGTCGAGACGAAAAATGCCGCAGGTGTGCAGATCGCAATAGCGTCGTTTTCGCGCCGTTTGTCTCGCGGAAAGGCGGTTTCGCATCGTTTAGTTTTCCTAAAAAACAGGCGCAGATTAAATCGTTTTTATTTACCCCTGTTCAGGGTTATTAATAAGCACACCGAACGCGATAGTTTGCAGATGATAAAGGGATGTGGCGTGACCAGTCTCTTTATGCACAGCCTGACCGCGTTCAGTGCCCTTTTTCAGGGTGTAAATTACGTTAGCATTTAACTTTGGATTCAATCATCAATGAAAACCCGTCTGGCCGTTATGGCCTCTGTTGCTGCAATATTATTTTCACAGCAGGCATTCGCCAAAAACCTGTGCACTCTGATTGTTGACGCTGAATCAGGCAAAGTCCTGCTGGAGAGTGGCAACGACTGCAGTAGAGAAGTCACACCCGCATCCACCTTTAAAATAGCCATCAGCCTGATGGGATTTGATGCCGGCGTGCTGAAAAATGAAAAGGAACCCGCCTGGGATTACCAACAAGGATACCCGGACTGGGGCGGTAAAAACTGGATGAATAAAATCGATCCCACGGCATGGCTAAAATATTCGGTCTTCTGGTATTCGCAGCAGGTTGTTAAAAAAATCGGGCAACATCGCTTTGAAGACTATGTAAAGGCATTTGCTTACGGAAACGAAGATGTTTCCGCCGTTGACGTCAGCGCCCCCGGTCAGAATGGGGTGTGGGTTATGTCATCCCTGCAGATCTCACCGGTTCAGCAGATTGGCTTTTTAAGGAAAGTCGTTAACCGTGAGTTGCGCGTAAACCAGCATGCCTATGACATGACAGATAATATTACCCGCTACGACGTCAGCGTTAAGGGCTGGACGGTGCACGGCAAAACAGGAACCGGCTCACCGGGGAAAAAGAATCAATACGATCCGCACCATGCCTATGGCTGGTATGTCGGCTGGGCGACCAAAGGCAGGAAAAAAATTGTTTTTGCCAAACTGATTCAGGATGAACAGGTGTTAACGCCGAATGCTGGCCTGAGAGCACGTGACGAAGTGGTGAAGCAGATGTCGGCGGTCATTGCGCCCTGATGGCATAACACACGGATGCCACGGATTTTTATTAACCTCCCGGTTTTCATGCGGCTGACAGATTGCGGCGAGGCCCTTCATTATGAAACTGATGGTTAGCCAGCAAATAAATTGACCTCCGGACCGTGGCTTATCTTTCTTTACGCAGCGTTGTCAGCAGTGACTGCGCAGCAACAGAAGACTGACCGGATGGCGAACACACCAGTCCAAACTGACGCTGAATCGCTGGCCTGCGCTACTGGCGTATATGGCACGGATCAATGCGCGCCCTGCTGTGCAGGCGGCACTGATGGCAGAGGCGTCTGAGTGAGACTGGCAGACAGAGTTTTGTGCCGGCGATCAGGCTCTGTCTGCAAGGTTAGATGTCAGTGTTATTGTGACAACGGCGCGCAGAAAGTTATGCTGTGCGCGCCAGGCTATGAACCCCGCTATTGGGCCCGCGTGGCAACATCAACATCGAAACTGTGCTGTTTTGAGGACACTGACATGACCCCTTTTTATCAGTTTTCGGCCACCAGCCTGACCGGTCAACCTATCTCTATGGCCGATTATGAAGGCAAGGTGGTTCTGGTGGTGAATACCGCCAGTCATTGCGGCTTCACGCCCCAGTACGCCGGCCTTGAAGCGCTCTATCAGAAATATGCCGCGCAGGGTCTGGTGGTGCTTGGCTATCCCTGCAATCAATTCGGTAAGCAGGAACCGGGAAACGCTGATGACATCTCACAAACCTGTCATGTTAATTACGGGGTGAGCTTCCCGATGTTCGGCAAAGTCGAGGTTAACGGCAGCGCAGCGCACCCGCTATTTCGCTATCTGAAAGCGGAACTCCCCGGCGTGCTGGGCGGACGGATTAAGTGGAATTTCACCAAGTTTCTCATCGGACGCGACGGCCAGCCGCTGAAACGCTTTGCACCGATCACGTCCCCGGAGAAAATGGAAGCCGCGATACTCGCTGCACTTTAAGGTGGAGCGTTACCGGATTCGCAGCATTAATTTTAGAGCACAGCGGAAATTAATGGTATCCGGCGGGAGACAGTGTGCCCCGCATATTTATTTTTTATTCCACTTGTCCTGAGTCAAGGTGAAAAGCAAGCTTGGGGGCGCACTTTTCACATCATGAATTTCTCGTAAGTACTGCAATCCTGCCCTGGTTAGAACTTTTTGCGAGGCCAGATGATTTGCCCGTACTACAGCAGATATTTCAGCCAACTTTATTTCACCAAAACCATAGTCGACCGTATACTTAGCAAACTCTGTCGCCAGCCCTTTTCCCCATGCCTCTGTAGAGAAGCGATATCCAAGGTTATTGATTGATAAATCGGCATAGCTCCTGATGCTGAGTCCGCCAAAACCAATGACTCTCCCCGGATTGTCCGTCAACGCGATCGCCCAATTACCGAAACCGTACGTTTCCCAGTGCTGAAGCCAGCGAGCCAACACCTGACGGGCATAATCAATATCGGGATACGGACCTGCGGGGTTGAAGGTATTTGTAGCAGGGTCGCCATAAATTCTGAAAAGATCATCAGCGTCAGATTCAATTACCGTTCGTAGATGAAGTCGTGTCGTATCTGCCTGCAAAGAAACCTCCTGAACTTACCGTTTATAAGCCACGTTTTCTTACTATTTTATCGCGGGGCAATCCCGGGTTCATAACAGGGACGTTAAATTTAATTTTATGAAATTCTCAGTCACTACGAATAACAGCACGCTTTATACCCTAAACACCAGCCTGAACAGGTTAAATTTTATCAGGCTCAGCGTCCTGGCTGGTTAAGTCGGGCGTTTTTCCGCCCATTTCAGCATGGCATCAAGAGCAGGACAAAGTGCCTGTCCCCATTCAGTGAGTCGATATTCCACTTTGGGTGGCACCTGAGGATACACCATCCGCGACACTATATCGTCGGCTTCCAGCTGTCTCAGTTGTTGCGCCAGCATCTTCTGCGAAATACCGGAAATTAATTTTTCAAAATCTGAATAGCGCTGTACTTTGCCGTCGAACAGATGAAAAAGGATGATTAATTTCCAGCGCCCTTCCAGCAGTTGAATAACATGCTCCACTCCGCTTGCGGCTGATTCCGGACTGTATAACTTACTCATCATTCAGTAACTCACTTTTTTGTGCGTACTTGTCAATTTAACAGTCTATGTGGAATATGACCGTACTGTAAACAAAGGGAATACAGGTCTATGCCATCCACATTACCGCTCGCTATTTATGACGACTTCGCGCTCAGCAAGGGTGGCGATATTGCCAGCATTACTGATTATTGTACTGCCACTTCAACAGACCAGAGATTCTCCAATGCCATGTGATCTCAATTTCCACGGTAAACGCATATTGGTCACTGCGGGTACCAAAGGTGTGGGTAAAGCGGTAGTTGGGCTATTCAAACAGCTGGGTGCAACAGTATTAACAACCGCACGCCACGCATCCGCAGAATGTAGGGCAGACGCGTTCGTAACGGCAGACCTGACCACGGTTGAAGGGTGTAACTCAGTCGCGGAAGCCGTTCAGACACATCTGGGAGGCGTCGACATCATTGTTCATGTGGCCGGCGGTTCTACCGCACCCGGTGGTGGCTTTGCAGCATTGGGTGAAGAGGAGTGGCAACAGGAGCTCAATCTTAATCTGTTGCCCGCGGTACGTTTAGATCGTGCGCTGTTGCCTGCCATGCTGCAGCAGGGGGGCGGAGTGATCATCCATGTCACTTCTATCCAGCGAGAACTGCCCTTACCAGAATCAACCACGGGTTATGCAGCAGCGAAAGCGGCGCTGTCAGCCTACAGTAAAAGCCTGTCGAAAGAGGTTGCGTCACAGGGGGTTCGGGTGGTTCGCGTGGCACCCGGCTGGATCGAGACCGAAGCTTCAGTGGCCATGGCGGAACGGCTGGCGCAGCAGGCAGGAACAGATTACGAAGGCGGTAAGCAGATCATCATGAAGGCACTTGGCGGTATTCCGCTGGGACGCCCTTCTCAACCCATTGAGGTAGCTAATCTCATTGTCTTCCTCGCATCATCTTATGCTGCCGCGATCACCGGTACTGAATTTGTCATTGATGGCGGTACTATTCCAACGGTGTAGTCAGATATCCTCATCGATCCATTCGGGTAGCGATCCGGATATTTTATATACCTTAATAAGGCGCCAGCGGCTATTAGATCAAGCCATGTGCGATATCGACCCGGCCGCTGTGTGATATTCCCCGACTCTTTGTCGCTAATATCCGCTCCTCGCTCATGGCGAATACGCAGTCCGCCTGGTGGCAGAAACGGACATGAATAGCGAAAACCAAGGATGATTATTTGCACACAAATCAGGGTTTCTTTGGCCGTCCATTGAAAAACGTTTATGACGCTTTTTCATTCACCGTCATGATAAAGTTCAGCGTGTTTTCTCCCTGGTTTGCGTAGAAGTGTGGAACATCAGTTTTGGCTGTAACGGAGAATCCCGCCGTTACCTGAAATACGCTCTCTTTCACGCCAAGCGTGAGGGTTCCGGATTTTACGTGCAGTAGCTCCAGCGTGCCTGAGGTATGCCCGGGTGATTCAAACTTTTCGCCTGGCCGCATTTCCCACAGCCACAGCTCAAGCATATCGGGTCCACCCGAGCCGGCCAGCAGCCTGGCGCTTCCCCCTTTGTCTCCTTTCCAGAGTTCGGGGATGTCCGTATCAGCGATGATGTGCACATCAGGCCTGGCGCTGACATCAACAAAATCCGCCACGGACACGCCCATGGCAGCAGCAAGCCGGCATAGCAGCGCAATGCTGGGGTTAGCCTTACACCCTTCAATTTCTACCAGCATCCCCTTACTGACACTGGCTTTGCGGGATAACTCATCGAGAGAAATTTTTCTTTGTTTACGAAACTGCTTAATCCGCAGAGATACGGCTTCGTTAACCGTGTTGACATCTGCGCCGGCAAAGGTCACTAAATTGACTTTTTTGGTCATTGGTCGATATTATAAAATAAAATGGTCATTACAGGATTATCGCGTGTTAATCGTATCTGCGTCAATTTCCCCTGAAGTCTGTCAAATCGCCCCCGGTTTTCGGGCGCTCAGCATCAGTGTACAGGCAGCGCCTGTCGTGAATCCGCACGTCGGGGTAACGGCACTGAAGGCGGCCTGTGAGGCGGTGCTGTCAGATTCCCCCAACTGGGCTGAATCCCATCTGGCCGCATGGGCCGATGTGTTTCAGAAATTTGGTGCCAAACCCAAACGCACGCCCTGTTCTGCTGAGGCGCTACGCAAACGCGTGCTTCGCGATGGCACCCTGCCCGCGCTCGATCCGGTCGTTGATCTTTATAACGCTGTCAGTCTGCGTTATGCCGTGCCCGTAGGGGGAGAAAATATTGCCGCGTACCGGGGTGCACCTCGCCTGACGGTGGCAACAGGCACGGAACCCTTTGATACCATGAAAGAAGGGGTTATGGCGGTGGAATATCCTGCGCCTGGCGAAGTCGTCTGGTGTGATGATGCCGGCGTAACCTGCCGTCGCTGGAACTGGCGGCAGGGAATCAGGACTCGCTTAAGCGTTGAAGCGCAACACATGTGGTTTATTCTGGAAAGTCTGCCGCAGATGCCGCTCGATCAGCTGCATGAAGCTGGAAAGATGCTGACCGACGGCCTTGAAGAAATGATGCCCGGACGGCAGTGTAACGTCACCCTCATCGGCGAGTAACACCTTTAACTCAGTTCTGGAGACTCTGCATGTTCACCGGCTTGTCTGCTTTCCCGTTAACGCCTGTCACCGCGCGTGGTGTCGATGAACAGGGATTCACGAAGATCCTGGCTCGCCTGACGGCAGCCCGTGTCGATTCTTTGGGTGTTCTGGGTTCAACCGGCAGCTATGCTTACCTGAGCAGGGAACAGCGCAAACGCAGCGCAACGCTGGCCCGTCAGGTTGCCGGGGAGATTCCCGTGATGGTTTGCGTGGGTGCTATCAGTACCGATGCCGTACTGCATCTGGCTGAAGATGCGCAGTCCGCAGGCGCTGCTGCGCTGCTGCTGCCGGCGATGAGTTACCAGCCGCTGCGTAATGAAGAGGTGTATGCCCTCTTTGAGACGGTTACCCGACATGCTTCAGTACCGGTTTGTGTTTATGACAACCCCGGCACCACGCATTTCCGCTTTACCGACGAACTGCTCGGGCAGCTGTCGTCACTGAAAGGGATTCGCTCAATTAAAATTCCGGGAGTACCGGATACCCCCATCGCTGCGGTTGAACGCGTCGCAGCATTACGAAAACATCTTCGTCCTGGCGTGACCCTGGGTATTAGTGGTGACGCCAGTGCCGGGCTGGGGCTGAATGCCGGTTGCGAAGTCTGGTATTCCGTTTGCGGCGGTATCTTCCCGGAAACCGCTAAACAAATTACGCAGGCCGCAGCCATTAACGACGCTGAACGCGTTACTGCCCTAACTCACCGCCTGCAACCTTTATGGGATCTGTTCCGTAAGCATGGCGGAAGTCTCCGCGTGATCGCAGCGGCAGCAGGCATACTGGGGCTGACCGATGCCGACTGTCTGCCTCGTCCCCTGTTACCCTTATCGGCCGCAGAGGTGGCAGAAGTAGCAGCAGTGATGGCCGCTCTGGACCTGAAGTAACGCGCCGGCGGAATCGGTCCTGCGCCAGGCCGTTGATAGAAAGTAGGGTTTGAAGGGTGCACAAAAGGTCATGGTGCCTGCATGTATCAGCTTCTGATAAAGAATGCCCGGAGATAAACATCACCGGGCATAAAGCGTTGTTTAAGCTGATTTGTAGCGCGCTTCGAGCTTATCCATGAAGCCAAAAAGTACCTGATTCATTTCGCTGTAGTCGTGCGCACGAAGTTCTTCTGGCGTATGAACAAAGCGATACTCTGCGGCTCGGCTCAGGTCTTGCTGCGAATGAGCGATGAGCCGTTCTACAACATCCAGCGTCAGTTCCATGTGGCACTGAAAACCAAAGACGCGATCTGAATAGGAAACGATCTGGCGGGGACAGCCTTCGCTGTAGGCGATGATTTTTGCATCCGCGGTCAGGCCCGGCATGTCGTTATGCCAGTGACCGACCTCAAGCGACTTCGCAAAGTGAGAAAACAACGCATCCTCGCGAGCCTCTTCAGTTAGCGTGATCGGGAACTTACCAATCTCTTTTTCAGGGCTGTGAGCAAACGGCGCGCCCAGCGCCTCACCGATCAGCTGTGAGCCAAGGCAGATACCGATAACGGCTTTACCGGTTTTAACAGCAGCAGCAATCAGCGCCTGCTCGCCTTTCGCATCGAAGTGCGGACACTCTCTCTGGGTCGTGGACGGGTCCTGCGGACCGCCCATCACGATCAGGAAATCAATACCTTCGGCGTCCACGGGTAGCTCATCGCCTGCGTATACACGCGAGTAAGTCACATTATGACCTTGATTTCTGGCCCATGTTTCATAAGCCCCTGGCGCTTCAAAACTTTCATGTACGATAAAGTGTACCCGCATGAGGATAGGCTCCTGTTATACCTGTGATAATCTGACTGATAAACGACACACTCATCCAGTGAGTTGGTACACCGGATGGTTTCGAGGCAGCATCATAGTTGCAGGACCCTAATCTGAAATGCCAGGTAGTATAGATAAAGCGCCAAGACATGAAGCATCCACTGGCTGGTCCGGCACAGCGATTAGCTATCAGCGAGGAGAAACCGATCCTCCTCATCATCACCTTGAAGGGCAACTCCTCTATGCAACCAGAGGCGTGATGCTGGTCGAAACGGAAAACAATCGCTGGGTTATCCCCCCTCAGCGTGCATTGTGGCTACCGCCTCTGCAGATACATAGTTACAATCTGCTGTCTCACACAGATCTCAGGGCCGTCTATTTCAGTGGCAGCCTTATCGCGGAATGTACAAATTTTGCGAAGAGTGACCAGGTGCATGTCATTACGGCTACGCCACTGGTGAAAGAACTGATAACCGGTCTGTTCAGTGATAACTACAACAGACCGAGCCAGCGGAAAATGGCTCTGTTGCTTCTGGAAATACTCAGCGAAGCGCCTTCTCTTACTGCGGAACTTCCAATGCCACGTGATGAGCGATTATTCTCTGCGGCCAGAGAACTTGTGGTAAATCATCGCTGGGAAATACCACTGAGCGATCTGGCTTTTATCGCGTCAATGTCTGAACGTACCTTTTCGCGATTGTTTATTAAGGATACGGGTTTTAGTTTCAGAACCTGGAAGCAAAGAGCAAGAATTTATGCTTCGTTAGATCTCCTTGCTAATAACATCCCTATCAAACAGGTCGCTTATAAGCTCGGTTTTTCATGTCCTGCTGCCTATACCGCTGCTTTTCGCTCCATCCTGAATGCAACGCCGCGCGATTATTTGCCTTAATCTATGAATCAATGCCTGCCTCTCACTCCAGACAGACATTTTCCTGTGAGTCAGTCTGCCTTATCCCAGGAACTGACGCTGCCGTTTCAGGCCATTTAATGGCTGTACGCTGTATCAGGGTAAATTTATCAGGCGATATCTCTTAATCACCTGAGCAATAGCCACCCTGAGTTTCCACATCCTGTTAAACACGAGGCCGCGATGACCTCCCCGATGACACAACGGGGAGTCATTCAGCCTTAAGCATTTTCGTGCTGGCACCGGTGTCCAGCGCCAGCACTGCAGCCTCTAGGGTTTCAGCGGTTCCGCCAGCGTTATGATAAACAACTCACTGTCCGAGCTGGCTTTATCCAGCGGCTTCACGCTGATGGTGGTGGCAACCGGCTTATCATCTACCGTCAGCCCGCCCTGGTCGTTGACCCGATAATCCTTGCGCTTCTTACCTTCCACCGGATTTTGTAGCACCATTTTCACGCCGAAGTCATTGTCATTGATGACCGCCAGCGTGTTGCTGTCGATCAGCGCCAGCCCTTCGGCCTTCTCCTGCTGCCAGCCGAGTTGACGCAGATCCACCACCCGCGTTTTCGTTGCCAGCACGATGCCGCGCTGCGCCAGCGTTTTGGCGTCGTCAAACTCCGGGTAGTCACCGGCCTTATCGAATGCGGCCAGATCGCTAGCCTGACTGAGATCCACCTTATAGATAAGGTTACGCATCGCGTCGTCTTTGTCGCTGCCCTGCTCAATCAGCAGGATATGCTGATTATCGATCGCCACGATATCGCCAATTTTCGCGTCGCTGTTTTTACTGTACGCCTCGCTGTCGATAGGGTAACCATACATCGCGGTTTTCCCGGTGGCCGGATCGAAGCTCACCAGGCGGGTAAAGCGTGCCTGCTTTTTACTTTTCCCGTTGATATCGAGCGTGCTCTGCACCGCGGCGATGATACGTCCATCCGGCATGCGCGTGATCCCTTCAAAGCCACGATTTGGCTGGCGCCATTTAAGAACGTTCGGCAGACCACCCGCGATCGATTTTTCCCCTTCCATGGCCTGCGGCCCGTGAATCGCCAGAATCCTGCCCTGCTTATCAACGTTAATCAGGAACGGACCATACTCATCGCACAGCCAGTATCCGCCCTTCCCGTCCAGCGTAATGCCTTCCGTATCCAGACCCCGGTTATCGCCCTGCAGCACGTTCAATTTATCGCTTAGCGCGATCTCATTGGTTGACCCGATGACGCCATTCTGCAGCGGCAAGCCGTTAATATTGCCCTTTGCGTCGTGCAGCGGTCGGGCGTCCGTCGCCTGCGCTTTGCCGTTCTTCACCTGGATATTCATCAGCAGTGGCGCGAAGTCCGGCGTGACGAAAATTTTCGACTCCTGTTTACCCATGTCAGGCGAGTCGGCGTTCGGTCCGCGGTCGGTGACGGTCACAAAGTTGAGCGTGTCTCCCTGCCTGCCGGTAAACAGCAAACCGGAACCGATGCCCACCGGCAAACCCTCCGGAAACGCGCTGGCGAACGCACCGCTGTAGCTGACGCGCGTCCCCTGAGGAAAAGCGACGCTATAGCGTTCGGTTTGCGGCTGCGCCGCTAGCGTGGATAACGAGAGGGTACAACCGAGAATCAAAGGAAGCGTTTTTCTTTTCATATTATTCATGTCCATACAGAGGAGCTGACACCCTAAAGACTAAAAATGACAGGAAAATGAAATTGCAGAGCAACAGTGGCAGCTGACATCATCCCGGGCGATCTCCCCGGTTCGCCACCGTACCGGTTTTGCTTCATTCATCAGAAACCAGCTTGCCTGTTGTCCCCCTGCAGCTCAGCCATCCCGGACATTTCTCAGCCTTTTCCTGCAACCTGACGCAGGCCGTCTGATATCGGCTCCGCGCGGTTTCCGTTCAAATGGGTTAACCGCGAGCACAGGAGGAAACAATGCTGAACATCTTCACTATGGATAGCGACCGCTGGATTACGGAAGGTCTGCGCCTCTACTTTTCCGGGCAGATGATAAGCTGCCTGACGCTCACCTCGCCGGATGACCCAATCCCCACCGGACACGGGCGCAACGTGGTGATCAGCGAGCTGCATTTTGCCAGTAAAAACCTGGAAGAGACGTTGCGTAGCCTGCTGCTGATGCAGCTCAAAACGCCGGGCGTTGAGCTGGTGATTCTCACCGACATCAGCGATGAAGCCGTGCTGAATTACGTGGCCCGCCACCTGAAGAAAGCGCTGATCCTGAGTAAAAAATGCCCGCTGGCGACGCTGGTCAGTGCGGTGCTGACGCCGGAAAACGTTGCCGCCGTCGCCGTACCGCACGGCAACGCCGATGTGCTGACCGAGCGCGAGTTCACGCTGCTGCGCTGGCTGGCGGGTCCGCGCCGCATGACGGAGATCGGGCATGCGCTGCACCTCAGCAATAAGACCATCAGCCACTACAAGAACACCATCTCACGCAAGCTGGGCTGTAAAAACCACATGGATTTTTACCATCGCCTCACCAGTTACGGCTTTTAATTCGCGCCACCCGCCTCAATTCAGGATGTTCAGCCCGCTGGACATCCTGCGCCTGCCTCCTTCCTGTTAAAAAATCAAGACATTCAGCCAACATCCTTACCGTAAAAGGGATGACACCCGGTTTGATTCGCGCATAATGACGGGTCACCTGTACGGGCAGGATGCCCGCTGACATCCCCACTCTGCCGTAACGCAGGATAAAACATAAAAACTGAAGGAAGACTGGCATGGAATTCACCATACGCAACGCGCAGCCTGATGATGCCGAACTGCTGCATCAGCTGGGGCGCATGACCTACAGCGCCCACTTCAAACATATGTGGGTATCCGAAGCCGAGCTGGATGAATTCATCGATAAAGAGTACGGCCTGGCCGAACTGCGCAGCAGCCTGGTGGCGCCCAACGAAAGCTGGCTGATTGCCGAAACCAACAAACCCATCGGCTTTGCCAAAGTGACCTGGAACACGCCGGTACCGGACTCCGGTATGAGCGGTGCCCAGCTGAATAAGCTCTACCTCAATCCGCAGGAAACCGGTAAAAACTATGGCCGGCGCATGTTCGAAAGCATTATCCACGCCGCGCGCGATAAGCAGGAAGGCTATCTGTGGCTGGAAGTGATGGGTGAGAACGTGCGCGCACGCAAATTTTATGAAGCCTTTGGCATGCAGCACATCAAAGACATTCCTTTTATTACTGCTTCGCAGCAGAGCATCCTGCAGATTTTAGGCATGGTTATTTAGCGTGGCTCACGGCGCCGGGTCAACTGTCTGGCCCGGCCGATTGGGTGCACTGGAGTGTTTCATTTTATTACTTCACCGCCGCAAAAGTTTTAAATAAGCGCAGCGACAACGCAGAATTATTGTTATTTCAACAAACTAAGATAAAAATAAAAACGCCCTTTTTATGCGCCGTCACGCTTGCAGAAATAGCACCAGCGATTAGTATTAAATACGCAACACGCACATGACAGCGCAACAACGTCATGTTATTTATTACTCATGAAGAGGATATATTATGACTCAGCATCGAGGCGGTTCAGGTAATTTCGCAGAAGATAAACAGAAAGCATCAGAAGCCGGTAAAAAAGGCGGACAGCACAGCGGCGGCAACTTTAAAAACGACCGCGAAAAAGCGTCCGAAGCCGGTAAAAAAGGCGGTCAGAGCAGCAATCGCGGCTCGTGATTCGCCGGCCAGCACAGGATGAGGCGGCCATGGCGCAGGGAGCGCGCCGTTACCCCCCGGATTATTGTCTTACCCTGCGCTGACTTTCCTCACGTTTAACAGATAACTCTGAAACCGCCTGAATCTGGCAGAAAACGTTATATGATCAATTAACTATTTATTGCCTTACAGGAACAGCCTGACGTGATATTGCGCTATTTTACCTTTCTTTTTTCCAGTCCGGAATCATTACTGCAGGTGATGAGCCGCCAGGATATTCGTGAATCCATTCAGGAAGGTGACCGGATTATTATTGACGAAGACGGTAACGCTTCGGTTAATCCCCTCAGTCCACAGGTACAGCAGGACTTCGCCGATCATATTAAGCGCTTAAAGGATATCTGATGGGAACCGCGATATTTATGGTGCTGATGGTCTGCGGCTACTGGTACACCAGTCGCGATATGTCCAGCCGCCTGAAAATAAAACGCTCCTTTGGCTGGGACGTCTATTTTCTCATTGCGCTGTACGGCTGCATTTTTGTCGTTCAGGGCGTGGTCGCCACCGGCCTGGTCTGGCTGCTACTGCTGGCGGCCTCGGCCATCAATAACAGCCTGGCGCTGTCTGCCGATCTCCATGCGCGCTGGCACGTCGATTTCATGACATGGAGTTTTCTCGGCATTCAGGCACCGGTGGTGATCATGCTGGCGTTTGCCGTGCTGTTTTGTGTGTATCGTTCCAATTCCGGCAGCGCGCGGCTGACCGCCGGCAGTCGCAAAGAGCTATATCAGCGCCTGTCGCGCTCTAACGGTATTGAACAACTGCTGCTGCACTGCATGGAAGAAGGCGAACTGGCCTGGGTTACGCTGAAATCGCGCCGTATCTACATCGGCATGATTCACGCTGCCACCTTTGAATATCCCAGCACCGCCAATATCGTGCTTATTCCGATGCTCAGCGGCTATCGCGATTCGCGCACGCTGAATCTGGCGATTGAGCATAACTACAGCCGCTGGTATCACCAGCACGAGATTAGCTTTGTCTCCAAACCCAAAAGCGCGCTGGAGTTCCGTAAGGTGCTGATGGTCAACCAGATTGAAAGCCTGTCGCTGTTCGATCCGGCCAGCGCCAGCGCACTGGCTATGGGGAAACATCAGCACACAGAGAAGCGGCAGAATGTTCCGGGCTGAGCCGCGCAGCCACCCTTTCATCCGCGCAGCTGGCAACGGTGGCGCGGGTTCACATGGTAACCGTTAAGGAGTATACAATGACCGATCGTCCCGTTCACGGCGACCAGCCGGATTACGATCCGCGTAAAAACAGCCCCGACCAGAAGCCGAAAGATGACGAAACCAGCGCGCCTGAATCCGGGGATAAACAGGCCGAATAAACCATAAACCGCCTTTTCAGGCGGTTTTTTTCGCGCCCGGGTCGGGTTAGCCCGGCCACAGCCAGTTACGTACTTCCGGCACGTCTTCACCGTATTCGCGCACATAGCGATGGTGCTCCGCGATGCGCTGCTGCAGGTCGTCGAGCAATTCAGGATGGCGATCGGCCAGGCCCGGCACATGCAAAATCGCCGCCTGCGCCAGATGATAGCGGTCCAGCTCGTTGAGCACCGTCATATCAAACGGCGTGGTGGTGGTGCCCTCTTCGTTGAAGCCGTGCACGTGGAAATTGGCGTGATTGCTGCGCTGATAGGTCAGACGATGAATCAGGCTGGGATAGCCATGAAAGGCGAAAATTACCGGTTTGTCGCGGGTAAACAGCGCATCGAAATCTTCTTCCGACTTGCCGTGCGGGTGCTGCTGCTGCGTCTGCAGCGCCAGCAGATCCACCACGTTTACCACGCGAATGCGCAACGTGGGCAGATAGTTTCGCAGCAGATCTACCGCCGCCAGCGTCTCCATGGTGGGCACATCGCCGGCGCAGGCCATCACCACGTCCGGCTCGTCGTCATCGCTCGCCCAGCGCCATTCGCCCATACCCGCCTCACAGTGGGCAATAGCGCTGTCGATGTCCAGCCACTGCGGTGACGGCTGCTTGCCGGCGACAATCACGTTGATGCGATCCCAGGTGCGCAGACAGTGATCGCCTACCCACAGCAGGGTGTTTGCGTCCGGCGGCAGATAGATGCGCACGATATCCGCCTTTTTATTCGCCACGTGATCGATAAAACCGGGATCCTGATGGCTGTAACCGTTGTGATCCTGGCGCCAGACATGTGAAGACAACAGATAGTTGAGCGACGAGATCGGCTGACGCCAGCCCAGCTTGCGCGTCACCTTCAGCCATTTGGCGTGCTGGTTAAACATCGAGTCGACAATATGGATAAAGGCTTCATAGCAGTTGAACAGCCCGTGTCGACCGGTGAGCAGATAGCCCTCCAGCCAGCCCTGACACTGATGCTCGCTGAGAATTTCCATCACCCGACCGTCACGCGCCAGCTGCTCATCATACGGTTCGATATCTGCCATCCAGCTGCGGCTGGTGACGTCAAAAACCGGCGTCAGGCGATTCGAGGCGGTCTCATCTGGCCCGAACAGCCGGAAGTTATCGGCGTTGCGCTGAAAAATCGCGCTGAGGTAGTGGCCGAACTGTTTAGTGGCTTCGCCGCGCTGGCTGCCCGGCGCGCCGGTGTCGAGCGCAAACTCGCGGATGTCCGGCGTGTTGAGCGTGCGTCGCAGCCGGCCGCCGTTGGCATAGGGCGAGGCGCTCATGCGTTTATTCCCCTGCGGCGCCAGCGCACGCAGTTCCGGCCTGAGTTTACCCGCCTCGTCAAACAGATCCTCCGGCTGATAGCTGCGCAGCCACTGCTCTAACACCTGCCGATGCGACGCGTCTTCGCGACACGCCGCCACCGGCACCTGATGCGCACGCCAGAAATCTTCCACTTTTTTACCGTCCACCTCTTTCGGGCCGGTCCAGCCCTTCGGGCTGCGCAGCACAATCATCGGCCAGCGCGGGATCGCCTGCTCAGCCTGGCCGCTGCGCGCCTGCTGCTGATAAGCGGCAATTTTATCAAACGCGTTATCCAGCGCTGCCGCCATCTGCTGATGCATGTCGGCCGGCTCGTGCCCGCAGACAAACAGCGGCTCATAACCGTAACCGCTGAACAATTGCTGCAGATCGTCATCACTGCTGCGCCCCAGCAGCGTCGGGTTGGCAATTTTGTAGCCGTTCAGATGCAGAATGGGTAGCACCGCACCATCACGCTGCGGATTGAGGAATTTGATGCCGTGCCAGCTGGCGGCAAGCGGCCCGGTTTCGGCTTCGCCGTCACCAATCACGCAGGGTACGATCAGCTGCGGATGATCGAAAACCGCGCCAAACGCATGCGACAGCGAATAGCCCAGCTCGCCGCCTTCATTAATCGAGCCCGGCGTTTCTGGTGCCGCATGGCTGGGAATGCCTCCGGGAAACGAAAACTGCTTAAACAGCCGCTGCATACCGGCGGCATCTTCACTGACGTGCGGATAGATTTCGCTGTAGCTGCCTTCGAGCCAGCTGTTCGCCACCATGCCCGGACCGCCGTGCCCCGGACCACAGACGTACAGCAGATCCACCTCGCGCTGGCGGATGATGCGGTTGAGGTGCGCATAGATAAAGTTCAGGCCGGGCGTCGTGCCCCAGTGGCCGAGCAGACGTGGCTTGATATGCCCGGGCTGCAGTGGTTCGCGTAACAGCGGGTTGGCCATCAGGTAGATTTGCCCGACGGACAGATAATTGGCGGCGCGCCAGTAGCGATCGATCAGCGCCAGTTCATCGGCGGCACTCGGATTGGTCATGCCCTCTTCTCCTTTGGTTAGCCATCAGTTAACCCTAATAGAGGATAGGCGATGCTGCGAGCCAGACGGTATTTCTGCACTGTCGCTATTAGCCGCTGCGCTTATTCAATCTTTCACGAAAATATAAGCGCAGCGGTAAAAGCTGTACACGTTAATATTTTTTTCATTTTGTGCACTATTTAATGGGTCGTGACCCGCAAAACTGGCGCTTTTTCACTTTTGGTCTATTGTGCCTTTTACAGGTAATACCAGTAGAAAATAGAAAAATAAAAGGATCCTAAAATGGACTATAAAATGTTCGCTAACCGACTGCAGCAGTGGCCGCAGTTACATTTTACGGCGATTGAACTGCAGCAACGCGAGATGACCTGCGAGATCTACGCCACGGCGGCTGAGCACCAGACCATGAGCCAGCTGTTTATTTGTCGCGCCAGTGATGAAAAAAATGCGCAGGAATTAATCAGACAGTACCGCAGCTGGCTGCATGAATTTAACCTCGGTCGCAGCAGGCGCGATAATTCCCGCCCGCCGCGCAGCGTGTCGGTGAATGTTCCGGGCGCAATAAGCACAGCGCTAAAATAGAGTTATCGGCATGCTTAACCATTTTTTAGTTGCATGAATCTGCTACAGCAGCGTATTACTATTCGCGCAGCGTGATAACGCCTGGCAATCTGTCTGACGAATAACCTGTGCCATTTTCACTGACAGCAGAAAAAGGTGTTGAGTTGTTATCACCTGTGCAACACTGTACGGATATACAAGTCCCGGAGGTGACGTGAAAAAAGTTAACCGTCCTGCACCGGATCTGTATGCGCTGATAGGCATCGCGGTGACGGAATTTATCAGGGAAGGTAGCGTATTCAGGATACATGACGTGACGCAGGTGCTGCATACGATGAAAGCAGAAGCGCGTGATGAGGATTTCCGGCATCGCTGCGATGCCGCAATAAGGCTACTGGCAGATCTTATGCACTGAACCGATCCCCGCCTGCGCGGGGACCACTACCTCAGGCGTCGTCTGGCGTATAACCCACCACAATTTCCAGCGTTCTGCGCAGCACACTTGCCTGCGCTTCGTCCTGTGTCGCTTCCAGCGCCATAATCAGACATAGAATGATGGATTTGTTACTGACGCGGCCTTCGCTGGCCAGCACGCTACGAATGACATCATTCAGTACCGCGGCCTCTTCACTCAATGCCACTCCGGCATCGCGAAAATGCGCCGCCAGTTCCGTGTCCGGCAGCGCAGAATAGAGAGAGTGATTCTCCGACATCGTTCTTTTCCCGTACTGTGAGCAATACAGTCAGATTATAATTTAACTGTCAGTCAGTGCTTGCGGCTGCCGCCACCCTGACCGTTGTGGCCAAACAGCGGATGCACATTATCGCGATCCGATTGTTCGCCACGCCGCTTTTGTCCAGCCGTCATGCTCGACCGGACTTCATCGATTGCAGTGCGAATCGCAGCCGCCTGAGCATCATCGCTGGCCTGCTGCTGCATAATGTGGAGCTCATCAAGCAACGCCTGGGTGGTGACCGGCCCGGAGCGCTGCAGCAGCGTTAACGCCGCTTCGCCGATGATCTCATCAATAAGAGTCTGGTGTTCGCTTCTGTTCATATCATAATAAATCTCTGCATGCTGCCTGCCCCGACCGGGAACGCGACAGAAAAACAGCGCCGCTATCCTGCGGCGCGATACAGCCCGTCACAAGTCATACATGCAGTGATACGTTATCAGAATGGCGTTTTCGTGTGTACAACCTGGACGCTTTCGCTTCGCTCTCAGCTCTCGCGTTCAAATAGCAGGCCAATCAGCTGGTGATAATGGTGCTCTTCTTCCGTGGTAGAAGCGAGCTCCAGACGACGCAGCAGCTTAGTACACAGCGATTTACGGTTCAGATTACGGCCTTCACGCAGGATTTCGACCACGACCTGGCCCAGCGTCTCCTGCTGCGAAGGCAGCGTGGCTTTGCTAAAATAGTTGGCAATCGCCTCGACTGAGTTCGGAGTGTATCCGTTCTGGCGCATAAGTGACTCCCGTTAACATTAAATTGTCAGAAAAATGTTCTGGCTAAGTTGTACAAGTTTTTCAAAATCTGTACAAGAGGATAAACAAGAGAATGGGGTTTTTTTGTTGCAAAAAGTGCTACCGAAAAGTTATTAACCCATGCATAAATTGAAATTTTTTAACATCGTCAACGCCCGATCAGGTCCACATTAATAATGAGTCGACAACGTATCGCTTCGTTATCAGTGCCACCTAATCTGCCTGTTACTTATTTCCTCTCGCGCTAACAATCGTTATTGGTGGTTGCAGCCGCTGCGCTTATCAGATATTACCGCGCGTCATTTTTTCGTTCCCTGCAGCACGGCAGCTGGTGATATAAAATGCGTGCGGCGCAATGGACCACTCCCTGAATTGCGCCGCTGCGTTACCGATTAAGCCGCCTCAGGGTAGCTTAACTGATTACGCTGACTGCATTTATATTAAAGAAGGCGGTTTAAGCTTCCGCCGCTGCGGTTTTGCCGCGACGACTTACTTTTCCACCGCGTCTGCCCGCTTCTACTGCCCTTTCAGGACAGTTTTTAAAATTCCCGCTGCTGACGCTGCCGCCTTTTTTACCCGCTTCGCGAGCACGCTCGGTATTTTCTGCAAAATTACCTGCACCACCACGTCGTTGTGTCATATGTCACCCCATTGATAAAAATAATTAAGTAGTTAAACGACAGAATATCTCCACACAGGAACAATATGGATGGGATTGGAGATAAAACAACATTTAATATGCATATTTGCGCTGACAAAAAGCCATGCGCAAATGGTTATTTTCACCGCTGCGCTTATAGCGGGTTGCTTGTAAAGATTTTTTTTCAAACTTGTACAAAATAATTTTAGTGGTATAAAATCAATTAATTAACAAAAGCGTGATCTGCGTCACAAACAAGTATTGAGAGATTGTTGCTATTTTTCAGTTTTATCTGAATTTTCCGGGATGATGGAAATATGACCGCTCACTTCCAGCACCGCGTATTTAATTTGATCGATGCGTTCCAGTCCCTGACCTGAACGCGCGGCCTCGAGGATATCTTCCCGACTGATGCCCGACATTTTTAGCCGCTGCGTTAATATCCGGCCATGCTCCACCAGAATCAGCGGTCCTCCCTCCGCCATTTGTTCGAATAGCGGAAAGCGCGCTTTGAGTTTGCCCAGCACAATATCAATAGTGATTAAGGTAATGATGGTGAGGCTGGCACCGGTAACGGAAAAGTCATCACCCAGCAATGCCTGCTGCGTGGCTTCGCTAATAATCAGCAGCAGAATCAAATCGAATGAGGTCATTTGCAGCAGTGTGCGTCGACCGGCAATTTTAAATACCACCATTAACAACAGATAAATGGCGGCTGCGCGTAATACCGTTTCCATAACGCTCTCCTTTTATGGGTAAATCCACTGCGATACCTTTACCGGTACCTGATGATTGACGTGCACGCTCAGCGCAACCCGTCCCGCCGCCTGCGGCTGAATCCCCAGCCAGATCACATGACCTTCTGCCGCCTCGCTGGCGTAAGTCAGCTGCAGCGTGTTATCCCGCGTGATGGCCTGCTGTGGCTGTGGCTGTAGCGTCTGGATCTGCAAATCGTCTAACGCGCCGCTGCCTAGCGTGACGGTGAAACGCTCGCCGCTCTGCGGTGCCACGCGAATCCGCAGGTTCATATTGCTGTCGATGCGACCAAAACGTTCATAGCGAATGCTGACGGAACTATCAGCCGACTGCGCCTGCCCGTCGCTTAATATGCCTTTGGAAAACAGCCCGCAGGCACCCAGGATCACAATCACCATTAGCACGTATTCACCGATACGCTGTATAACGCTCTCCCTGCGTTGCCAGCGCATATCCTCCTGCACCGGATAATCACGGCTGGCTAACTCATCTTTCTTCATGGTGTTATTCCTCTTGCAGTTAATTAGCTGACATCATGTCGCTCCGGTTATTCCCTCTTCGTTCTGAGTTTTAAGCTTAGCGGTAAACGCCGGGAGCTTCGGTAACAGTTTAATTCGGCTGAGCAGCGGTGCAGAAATTACTCCTATAATTCGGATGCACGCCGCTGGCAATGCATATGAGCAGCGGCAGAGACAGCGTTTATTAATTTCACTCTGACAAGGGATACAGAATATGGATGAAGAACTGGTTAATTTAGCGACCGAAGTGGGTAATAAATTACTGGCCGCCGGCCTGAGCGTCACCACCGCTGAATCCTGCACCTCTGGCTGGGTCGGTTCCGCGCTGGCGGCCGCCAGCGACAGTAGCCGCTTTTACAGCAGCGGCTTTATTACTTACACCAATCAGGCGAAGCAGCGCGTGCTGGGCGTCAGCGCAGAGACGCTGGCGCGTGATACCGCCGTCAGTGAAGCCGCGGTACGGGAGATGGCCTGCGGCGCGAAAAAGCTCTCCGGGGATACGCTGGCTATTGCCGTCAGTGGCTATGCCGGCCCGGACGGCGGTGAGGACGGCACGCCAGCCGGCACCGTGTGGTTTGCATGGTGTCTGGCAGATGGCAGCGTGCACACCAGCCGGCAATGGTTTTCAGGTGAAGGTGAAGAAGTGGTGCGCAAAGCAACCCTTTTTAGTCTGGCGGAATTGAACCGTCTGCTCGACGCTATTTAGCGCCGCTTCGCCGTTCAATGATTAAACGTCAATAAAATAAGCCAGGCGGATGAAATTTCCACCTAAGGAAAATGTGTAGAGCATAAATAATCATCAGGTAGGTTAAAAGCGAGACCGTAATATGGACCGGCTCGCTAAAAATTGCGTGGTTATTTTACACCACAATCTCCAGCCTTCTCATTAATATAGCGTTAGCGAGGCGTGAAAAATATAACCGCCGCGCTTGTCAGTGAGGCAGCCTGCATTAGTATTAAGTGTGCAAAACATGCATGGCGGCAGATGCGTCATGTTATTTATTACTCATCACGAGGTAATAGTATGACAGAGCATAGAGGCGGTTCAGGTAATTTCGCAGAAGACAAAGAGAAAGCATCTGAAGCGGGTAAAAAAGGCGGACAAAACAGCGGCGGTAATTTCAAAAACGACCGTGAGAAAGCGTCCGAAGCCGGCAAAAAAGGCGGACAGAATAGCCATCGCGATTCCTGATGCGCTGTAACGCAGAGTAAGGAATGTCTCGGAGCAGGGAATGCTCCGTCATCAACAGGATGACAGGGATTCATTGCTTCGTTTCATTCCCTCTCTTAATCGCGTTATCACTTAATGGCTTCAGCCTCCCGTTAATCACCGATTCGGAGAATATTCCATGAAAGTTAAATCGCTACTCGATCTTTTTATTCACGATCTTTCGGACGTTTACAGCGCGGAGAAACAGATCACCCGTGCGTTACCCAAACTGGTCCGGGCAGCCTCCGATGAAAGTTTAAAAAACGCTTTTCAGCAACATCTGGAAGAGACCCAGGGACAAATTGAGCGCCTCGATCAGGTTGTAGAGAGCCACGATGAGCTGCGCATCATGCGTATGAAGTGCCATGCGCTGGAAGGCCTGGTAGAAGAAGCGCAGGAGCTGATTGAATCCACCGAAGCCGGCCCGGTGCGCGATGCTGGCCTGATCGGCGCAGCGCAGAAGGTTGAGCACTACGAAATTGCCACTTACGGCACGCTGGTGGCCATGGCGAAAAAGCTGGAGCTGAACCAGGCCGCAGAGTTGCTGGCTGCCACGCTGGCAGAAGAAAAATCCACCGATGAAAAACTCACGGATATCGCGGAAAAACAGTAACGCGACTGCCGTACAACGGAGGTAGATATGACGACCACATCCGCACTCTCGCATTATCACGACTGGCTGCGCGACGCTCACGCCATGGAAAAACAGGCCGAAACCATGCTCGAGCAGATGGCAAAACGCCTGGAAAACTACCCGCAGCTGCGGGCCCG
>NZ_SDFT01000011.1:0-13727 GCF_004916815.1 Pantoea sp. R102 | reverse complement strand
ACGCGCCAGCACCGGCGCGCGTCCACCGGAAGAGACGGCGATCATCAGCGGCGAGCGGTCGACGATCGACGGCATAATGGCGCTGGCCTGTTGCGGCGCATCCACCAGGTTACAGAAGAGGCGGCGCTGTTCGGCGGCGTCAGCCACCTGCTGATTGACGGCATCATTATTGGTGGCCGCAATCGCCAGCCAGCATTCATCCAGCCAGTCATCGGCAAAGGCGCCGTGCAGTAACGTCACTTTTCCCTGTTGAGCCCACAGCTGAAACGCCGGGGAAAAATCCCGCGCGCCGACGTACAGCTCTGCGTCGGCCTCCAGCAGCAAACGCGCTTTGCGTTCAGCCACATCGCCTGCGCCAACCAGTAAACAACGCTTGCCTTGCAGCCGACAAAACAGCGGAAAGTAATCCATAGCGAATCCTGAAAAAAAGCCCGCACGGTGCGGGCTGTGGAAGGGATTATACCGATTTCAGCGGCGAAGCCTGGGCTTGCGTCTGCGGGCGCTGCGCCTGCGGCGTGGCATACCAGTAGCCGAGGCCCATCAGCACCATGCCGGAGAACATATTGCCGAGCGTTACCCACAGCAGGTTGTGGCCGATGCCGCTCAGCGTCAGGTCGGCGCTGTGCTGGCCAAACCACGACAGCGCAAACACCGTCATGTTGGCGATGGAGTGCTCGTAGCCGGAGGCGATAAACGCCAGCAGGCACCACCAGATAGCGATGAACTTCGCGGCCCCTTCGCTGCGCACCGCCATCCAGATCGCCAGACACACCAGCCAGTTGCACAGCGCGCCTTTAAAGAACAGCGCCATCGCCGTCTGCGTGGTTTTTGCCAGCGCTACGCTGTGGATCAGCGAGCCGGCGTTCGGCAGCAGCGCACCAGCGGCGTAGTAGTAGAGCAGGGCGACAAACACTGAGCCGATCAGGTTGCCCAGCCAGGTTTGCGGCAGCACACACCACATCTGACCGTGGCTGATGGTGCCGGCTTTGACGCCCACGGTGAGGAACATGGTGTGACCGGTAAACAGCTCGGAACCGGCGATGATCACCAGCGTCAGGGCAATACCAAAGGTGGCGCCCATCAGCAGTGGACGATACGCCGGGTCCGCCAGGTTGCCGAGGGTGAAGATCAGGATGATCGCCAGGCCAACATAAGCGCCGGCCATCGCCGATCCAATCCAGAAGGCCAGCGGGCTGTGCTGCGCGGTGCGTACAATGCGCGCCGCATTGGCGGCGCAGGTGTTCAGGGTGTCAGAAAACATAGTGACGTCTCATAAAGTGTAGGAATTCTGTCAGGCGCAGACTTCGACCTGGCCGTTGCTGACGCGCACCGCATAGCTCGCCACCGAGCGGCTGTCATCTTCCAGACAAGCGCCATCGCTCAGGCGAAAACGCTGTTTTTTCAGTGGGCTGGCGACCCACAGCGTGTGCTGGTGTTCGGCGATCAGGCCGCGCGATAACACGCTGGCTTCAGCAAACGGATCGATGTTGCTCAGAGCGTACAGCTGCGCATCGTCGCGCGGGCGAAAGATGGCGATCTGCTGGCCGTTAACCAGCGCGCACACGCCGGTAGCGGGCAGGATTTGTGTGAGTTCACACACGGTGTACCACTGGCTCATGCGTCAGCCTCCTCGATCAGGGTAATAGCGATGCGCTCCGCCGGACGCGCCGGGCGATGCTGCTCGCGTTCACTGACGTGCTGCACCAGCGGGTCGCGCTGCGGGCTGTTAATAAACGTGGCGAAGTGCGCCTGCTGCTGCGGGTCGTTAACCGTGGCGGTCCATTCACAGCGGACGTCAGCGCGCAGACGCGTCAGCTCCTGCTCCAGCTGCGCGTTAAGGCCGAGCCGGTCGTCGATAATCACGCTGCGCAGATAGTCGATGCCGCCGTCCATGCTCTCCAGCCACAGCGAAGTGCGCTGCAGGCGGTCGCCGGTGCGGATGTAAAACATCATGAAGCGGTCGAGATACTGCAGCAGCGTGTCGCGGTCGAGGTCAGCCGCCAGCAGATCGGCGTGGCGCGGTTTCATGCCGCCGTTGCCGCACACGTAGAGGTTCCAGCCTTTTTCGGTGGCGATGACGCCGACATCTTTGCCCTGCGCTTCGGCGCATTCACGGGTACAGCCAGAGACGCCAAACTTCATCTTGTGCGGCGTGCGGATGCCTTTGTAGCGGTTTTCCAGCTCAATGCCGAAGCCGAGGCTGTCGCCGACGCCATAGCGGCACCAGCTGCTGCCGACGCAGGTTTTCGCCATGCGCAGCGCTTTGGCGTAAGCCTGTCCGGTTTCAAAGCCGGCGGCAATCAGCTGTGACCAGATGGCCGGCAGGTCGTCGCGCTGCGCCCCGAACAGGCCGATGCGCTGTGAGCCGGTGATTTTGGTGTAAAGGTTGTACTGCCGCGCCACTTCGCCCAGCGTCATCAGCCCCTGTGGCGTGATTTCACCGCCGGCGGTGCGCGGAATCACCGAGTAGGTGCCATCTTTCTGGATGTTGCCGAGATAGAGATCGTTGCTGTCCTGCAGCGGCGTGTGCTGCGGCTTGAGGATGTATTCGTTCCAGCAGGAGGCCAGCAGCGATCCGACGGTCGGTTTACACACTTCACAGCCGTAACCCTGGCCATACTTCGCCAGCAGCGCGTCAAACGACTTGATCTCCTCCACGCGGATCAGGTGATACAGCTCCTGGCGCGAATAGGCGAAATGCTCGCACAGGTGATGATTGACTTCGATGCCCTGACGGCTCAGCTCAGCGTTCAGCACCTGCGTAATCAACGGGATGCAGCCGCCGCAGCCGGTACCGGCGCGGGTTTCGGCTTTCAGCGCCGCCACGGTGTGGCAACCCGCCTGCACCGCGTTAACGATATCGCCTTTGCTGACGTCAAAGCAGGAGCAGATTTGCGCGCTGTCCGGCAGCGAATCGACGCCCAGCGCCGGTTTTTCGCCGCTGCCCGCCGGCAGAATCAGCAGCGCCGGGTTTTCCGGTAAGGCGATGTGATTGAGCGCCAGCTGCAGCAGATTGCCGTAGTCGCTGGTGTCGCCCACCAGCACCGCGCCGAGCAGAGTTTTGTTGTCTTCGCTGACGATCAGGCGCTTATACACGTGCTGCTGTTCATCGAGCCAGATGTAACTGCGCGCGCCCGGCGTGCGGCCGTGCGCATCGCCAATGCCGCCGACGTCCACGCCCAGCAGCTTGAGTTTGGCGCTCATATCGGCACCGGCAAAGACGCTGTCACGCCCGACCAGCGCATCGCTGGCGACCTGCGCCATTTTGTAGCCCGGCGCCACCAGACCGTAAATCCGATCCTGCCAGGCGGCGCATTCCCCAATCGCGTAGATCGCCGCATCGCTGGTCTGGCAGCGATCGTTGATGGCAACGCCACCGCGCTGGCCGAGCGCCAGGCCGCACTGTTGCGCCAGCTTATCCTGCGGACGAATGCCGGTGGAGAACACGATGAAGTCGACGTCAAGCGCGCTGCCATCGGCGAACTCCAGCGTTTTACCGCCTTTAGCGTGATGCACAATCTGCCGGGTATTTTTGCCGGTATGGACCTGCACGCCCATCTGTTCGATCTTACGCCGCAGCTGTTCGCCGCCCTGTGTATCCAGCTGTTCCGCCATCAGCACCGGCGCAAACTCAATCACGTGCGTTTCAATGCCGAGATTTTTCAGCGCGCCCGCCGCTTCCAGTCCGAGCAGACCGCCGCCAATCACCGCACCGCGTTTGCTGCGGCGCGCGCAGGCTTCAATGGCGTTGAGATCTTCGATGGTGCGATAGACAAAGCAGTCGCTGCCCTCCGCGCCGGCGATCGGCGGGATCCACGGATAAGAACCGGTGGCCAGAATCAGCGTGTCGTAATGCACCGCACGACCGGTGTTGGAGTGAATCAGCTTTTCCTCACGGTTGAGGGTAATGGCGCGCTCGCCGAGCAGCAGATTGACCTGATGCTTTTCGTAGTAGCCTTCGCGCACCAGTGAGAGTTCTTCGGCGGTGTGGTGGGAAAAATAGGCGGAGAGATGGACGCGGTCATAGGCGACGCGGGGCTCTTCACAGAAAACGGTTATCGCGAACTGCTCAGGGGCGGCTTTGTCGATCAGTTCTTCGATAAAGCGGTGGCCAACCATGCCGTTGCCAATAATAACGACACTGTGCTTGCTCATGCTTGCCTCAAAATTTGCGGGATCTGCGCCTACCTTAGCGCGCTGTTTCTGGCGCTTATTGACGTACATCAACTGCGGCTTTATATACCCATTTAGAGGTATGTTGCTGATTTTACGCGTTTTTATCTAAGTCTTTTATTTGGTTGAAAATTACCCAATGGCGGCAGAAAAGTTGCCAGCGGCGCGGCCGTTTTTCGTGCTAGCTTAAGATGTTGCGTTTTCAGCGGAGAAGGATATGACCCAGCAAGCGTTTAAGTGGATAAACAACCTGCGCCTGGCAGGCCAACCGGGTTTATGGCAGATCGAAATTCGCCACGGCAACATCAGCGCCATTATTCCGCAGCCGCCGCACGCGGCCGCCCAGCCGGATGCGCTGGATGCCGCCGGTGGCCTGGCGAGCGCGCCGTTTATCGAGCCGCATATTCATCTCGACACCACGCAAACCGCTGGCGAACCGGCGTGGAATCAGTCCGGCACGCTGTTTGAAGGCATTGAGCGCTGGGCTGAACGCAAGGCGCTGCTCAGCCATGAGGATGTGAAGCAGCGCGCGCGGCAGACGCTGAAGTGGCAAATTGCCAACGGCATTCAGCACGTGCGCACCCACGTGGATGTGTCCGATCCCACGCTGACCGCCTTAACTGCGATGCTGGAGGTGAAAGCGGAGATGGCGCCGTGGATCGATATCCAGATCGTGGCCTTTCCGCAGGAGGGCATTCTCTCTTATCCCAACGGCGAAGCGCTGCTGGAAGAGGCGCTGCGCCTCGGTGCCGACGTGGTGGGCGCGATTCCGCATTATGAATTTACCCGCGAATATGGCGTCGAATCGCTGCACAAGGCGTTTGCGCTGGCGCAGCGCTATGACCGGCTGGTGGATGTGCACTGTGACGAGATTGATGATGAGCAGTCGCGCTTTGTCGAGACCGTGGCGGCGCTGGCGCACCGTGAAGGCATGGGCGCGCGCGTCACCGCCAGCCACACCACGGCGATGCATTCGTACAATAACGCCTATACCTCGCGGCTGTTCCGCCTGCTGAAGCTGTCGCAGATTAACTTTGTCGCCAATCCGCTGGTGAATATTCATCTGCAGGGACGCTTTGACAGCTACCCGAAACGGCGCGGCGTGACGCGGGTGAAAGAGCTGCTGGAGGCGGGTATCAACGTCTGCTTCGGCCATGATGATGTGTTCGATCCCTGGTATCCGCTCGGCACCGCCAGCATGCTGCAGGTGCTGCACATGGGGCTGCACGTCTGTCAGCTGATGGGCTATGAGCAGATCGACAGCGGTCTGCAACTCATCACGCACAACAGTGCCAAAACCATGCAGCTGGCGGATTATGGCGTGCAGGTGGGCAACGCGGCCAGCCTGATTATTTTGCCTGCTGATAACGGGTTCGATGCGCTGCGCCGTCAGGTGCCGGTGCGCTATTCGCTGCGTAAGGGCGTGCTGGTGGCGGCCACACAGCCGGCAAGCAGTGAAATTTATCTCGGCGCTACCGAAGCGGTGACGTTCCGGCGTTAAGGGAGCGGGAAGGGGAATAGCGGCGCGAGGCTTCGCGCCGCTCGGGGATCAGGCGGTCTGGTGAGCGTGCTGGCGATGTTTGGTGACAAAGCCGAGCAGCACACACATCACGAACACCACCGCGTACAGCGCGTTCGCGGTGGACAGCGCCGCGTGGGCACCGCCTTTCGCCACGATCGGGCCGGTGACCACGAAGGTCAGCATGGTGCCGACGGTGCCGCAGGTGAGGATGAAGTTCACCAGCTTCGGCGATGACGCTTTGGTCTGCAGCGAGCCCAGCGTGATGATGGTGGTGTAAATGGCGCTGGAGAAGAAGCCAAGCGACATAATGATCCAGTGCAGCATGCTGGCATCGGTGGTTTTCACGAACCAGAACATCAGGCCGGTGGCCAGCAGCGCCAGCACCACCAGAATGCGTTGCAGGTCGAAGAAGCGCAGCAGGAAGCTGAACGCCCACATGCCGACCATATAGGCGGTCCAGAAGTTACCGACCAGCTGACCGGCGGCGGCGATATCCATGCCCATTGATTTGGTGGCGTATTCCGGCACCCAGGAGATGAAGCCGAGCTGGCCGAGGATGTAGCACAGTGCCGCGATCGACAGGAACAGCACGCCGATGCCCCACTTCTCTTTTTCGCCGCCCTGCACCGCGGCTTCGCTCTTCAGTACCGGGAACTCGACCATCAGCGTCAGGATGAAGATCGCCACGTAGATCACGCCAATGCAGGCGTAAACCCAGTACCACGGCAGCGCGCGCGCCAGCAGAATGCCCGCGATAATCGGGAAGATGGTGCCCGCCATGCTAAAGAACGAGTCGGTAAATAGCAGACGGGAACCGCGCTGGCGACCATCGTACAGATGGGTAATCAGGAAGGTGCCGATCGACATGGTGATACCGCTGACCACGCCGAGCACGAACATGCACAGCGAGAACACCGTGAGGTTATGGCTGGTCATCAGCCCGGCCACGGCGAGGATCATCAGCACAAAGCCAAAGATCAGCTGGCGCTTGAGTGGCACAATCACCATCAGCCAGGCGTTCAGGAACACCGCCGCCAGAATACCAGCGTTAAGGAAAGTGAAGGTGTTGCTCATCTCGGAGATGGGCAGCTGGAAATACTGGGCAATATTATCCAGCACCATACCGGTAACGATCACCAGTGCGCCGGTGAGCGCATAGGAGAAAAAGCTGATCCAGGTAAGGCCAATGCGATTACGGTTTGTCATGTTCTGAACCTGTGATGCGCCGACGTGGCAAAAAGTGTCATGAATTGTAAATGGATCTGTGATCGTAATAAACAAGCAGTGAAACGTGCGAGAAATATTTCATTAATAGTGTGATTTTCGTCACGCAAATGATTGCGCGATGGGAAAAGTATGACGATAGCAACATCAGCGTAAATATAGGTAAAACGCTGGCTCTTGTATTACATGCTCTTTACAATCAATCTCGTTTTTGAGCTTGCTCTCCAAGGTAAGGAATCTTTCATGCTTAAACGTACTTTGACAGCGGCGGTTGCCCTGTTAGCACTCTCTTCTGTATCTGCTTCGGCTCTGGCGGCGAAAGGGGATACGCACGTGCTGCTCACCACCTCTGCGGGCAATATCGAACTTGAACTGGATAATCAGAAAGCCCCGGTTTCAGTAAAAAACTTTGTGGATTACGTGAATAACGGCTTCTATAACAACACCATTTTCCATCGTGTGATCCCGGGTTTCATGATTCAGGGCGGCGGCTTCACGGCGGATATGCAGCAGAAGCAGACCAACGCGCCGATCAAAAACGAAGCGGATAACGGCCTGCGCAACCTGCGTGGCACCATTTCCATGGCGCGTACCGCTGAGAAAGACAGTGCCACCAGCCAGTTCTTCCTGAACGTGGCGGACAACGCTTTCCTTGACCATGGCCAGCGCGACTTCGGCTATGCGGTGTTTGGTAAAGTAGTGAAAGGCATGGATGTGATCGACAAGATCGCCCAGGTGCCGACCAAAGATGTCGGGCCATACCAGAATGTGCCGTCAAAACCGATTGTTATCACTTCCGCGAAAGTCCTGCCGTAATCCCTCTGCGCGCCACCCCTGGGTGGCGCCGTCTGCCGCGCTCCGGCAAAGCTGAAATTTGCTCTTATACTTAGGGCACATCCTGCTTGCCGGAGGCGCTATGAGCAGCAAACTCACCGAAAAACAGAAAATCACGTTGTGGCAGCAAACCCGTGCGGCCAATTATCAGGCCAGCTGCAAACTGGCCGGTTATACGCTGAATGAACCTGCCGTCGAGAGCGCCCAGGCGGACGATCGTCTGGCATCGCTGAGGAGGCAATATGGCGGATAACAGCCTGGCGGTGCGCGATCCCTATTTGTGGCACAACGATGACGTGCTGAAAAACCTGCTGGAAATTCACGACGTGGCGCAGCTGCGTAAAGCCGAGCTGGCATTCAGCGCGGCGCGGCTGGCCACGCTGGCGCTCGGACCGGCCACGCCTGGCCTGCCGCACCTGCGCCACATTCACCGCACGCTGTTTCAGGATATCTACAGCTGGGCCGGCGAACTGCGTACTATCGACATCTGGCGCGACGACACGCCCTGTTGCCACTGTGAGTACATCGAGAACGAGGGCAATGCGCTGATGAGCGCACTGGAGGAGGAAGAGGGCCTGTGCGACCTCGACCCGCAGACCTTCGTGGCACGCATCGCGCATTACTACTGTGAAATCTACGTCCTGCATCCGTTCCGTGCCGGTAACGGGCGGGCACAGCGCATCTTTTTCGAACAGCTGGCGCTGCACGCGGGCTATCTGCTGAACTGGGATACGCTGGAGCCTGAAAGCTGGCACCAGGCCATCATCGCCGGCGTCGGCGGCGATCTCGCGCCGCTCAACGCGCAGTTTGCGAAAGTGGTGAGTCCGGCGCGTTAAAATGCGTAGAATAGCGGCGGTTTTACTGGCCTGAGGGCATTATGCTGCTGCTAATTGATAACTACGACTCCTTTACCTGGAATCTCTACCAGTACTTCTGTGAACTGGGCGCGCAGGTGCGCGTGGTGCGCAACGATGCGATGACGCTGGAAGAGATGACAGCGCTGCCGCTAAGTCATCTGGTGATCTCGCCGGGCCCCTGTACGCCGGATCAGTCCGGCATTTCGCTCGAAGCCATTCGCCACTTTGCCGGACGGTTGCCGGTTCTCGGGGTATGCCTGGGCCATCAGGCCATCGCCCAGGCCTACGGCGCACAGGTGGTGCGCGCGCGCCAGGTGATGCACGGCAAAACCTCTGCGGTGCAGCACACCGGCCAGGGTGTGTTCCGCAACCTGAATAATCCGCTGACCGTGACGCGCTATCACTCGCTGATTGTGGCGCACGACACGCTGCCGCCGGAGTTTGAAGTCACCGCCTGGAGCCTGCGCGACGGCGTTGCCGATGAGATCATGGGCTTCCGCCATCGTACGCTGCCGCTCGAGGGCGTGCAGTTCCATCCGGAGAGCATTCTCAGCGAGCAGGGGCATCAGCTGCTGGCGAATTTCCTCAATACGTAACTTCCGTTTGCCATCGCATGATTTTTTATGCATATTTTGTGATTATAATTTCGCATCAGCTCAACAAATAACCCGATGAGGTCATCAATGGCAGCGGAAAATCTAGCGGTAAGCCGGGAAACGTTCGATAACGTTATTTTGCCTGTTTATGCACCTGCGCAGTTTGTGCCGGTCAAAGGCAAAGGCAGCCGCGTGTGGGATCAGCAGGGCAAAGAGTATATCGATTTCTCTGGTGGTATCGCGGTCACCGCGCTTGGCCATTGTCATCCGGTGCTGGTGGAAACGCTGAAAAGCCAGGGCGAAACCCTGTGGCACACCAGTAACGTGTTCACCAATGAGCCGGCACTGCGCCTCGCCAGTAAACTGATCGCGGCGACCTTCGCCGAGCGGGTATTCTTCGGTAACTCCGGTGCCGAAGCGAACGAAGCGGCGTTCAAACTGGCGCGCTACTACGCCTGCAAAAAGCACAGCCCGTTCAAAAGCAAAATTATCGCTTTCCACAACGCCTTCCACGGCCGCACGCTGTTCACCGTCTCGGTGGGCGGTCAGCCAAAATACTCCGATGGCTTTGGCCCGAAGCCGGCGGATATCGTCCATGTGCCGTTTAACGATCTGGCCGCGGTGAAGGCGGTAATTGACGACCACACCTGCGCGATTGTGGTGGAGCCGATTCAGGGGGAAGGCGGCGTGATGCCGGCAACGCCGGAATTCATGCAGGGATTGCGTGCGCTGTGCGATCAGCACAACGCGCTGCTGGTGCTGGATGAAGTGCAGAGCGGCATGGGCCGCAGCGGTAAGCTGTTTGCTTACGAACACTATGGTATCAAGCCAGATATCATCACCACCGCTAAAGCGCTGGGCGGCGGTTTCCCGGTGAGCGCGATGCTGACCACCCATGAAATCGCCTCGGTGATGGCGCCGGGCGTGCACGGCACCACCTACGGCGGCAACCCGCTGGCCTGTGCGATTGCCGAAACCGCGCTGGATATCATCAATACGCCCGAGGTACTGAATGGTGTCGACGCGCGTCGTGAGCAGTTTGTCTCGGCGCTGCAGAAGATCAATGAGCAGTTCGATATCTTCAGTGAAATTCGGGGCAAAGGGCTGCTGCTGGGTGCCGTACTCAACGCGCAGCACGCCAGCAAAGCGCGCGATATCCTCAACGCTTCCGCCGCTGAAGGTCTGATGGTACTGACCGCCGGCAGCGATGTGATTCGCTTTGTGCCGTCGCTGGTGATTGAGCCAACCGATATCGCAGAAGGCATGGCGCGCTTCGCCCGGGCGATCGCGAAAGTCCTGAACTAACCTTTCGGCTTCAGCACGCTGAGCCAGCGGCCGTGATGCGGACGCTGGCTCCACGCCAGTGAAGAAATGGTGTGCATCACATTGAGGTGCTGCAGAATGCGCTTCACATGCTGTTCGACAATCGTCACCGGCCCCTCATTCAGATTCTCCGGCGCTTCCAGAATATTGCTGTCGTTGCCCGGCCCGTCGTAAGCCAGCCGCTGCTGACAGCGCTGCAGCGCGATTTCACAGGACTGCAAATAGCGCTCCGCCAGCTTCGGCGTCAGCATGGTGTGCTCGCGCGCCAGAATGGTCATGGCGTTGATGTGCTCGACGATAAACTGGCTGTGAGTCACCCACAGGCGCATATCTTTCAGATACTGGAAGTTAAAGCCCGGCTCGGTGGACGCCTGGTTGAGCGAGTTAAACAGCGCGTTGTGCGCCTGGTTAACCTTGACGCGCTGATACGCCAGCTTCTCCGGCGCCTGCTCCGGACCGAGCAGCAGGCGCAGCGCCTCCTGATAAGCCTCCAGCGCATCGTGCGCGTTATTGCGCAGCAGCCCGCTCTGCCATTGCGGCCATAGCCAGATCATACCGGCGAAGGCAATCAGACAGCCCATCAGCGTATCCATCATGCGTGGCAGCAGGAACTGCGCGCCATTCAGTGACAGCAGCTGCAGCGAATACACCGCCGTCACCGTAAAGCCAATCATCGACCAGCCATAATATTTACGCGTGATCAGATAGCTGGCGAGCGTGATGACCAGCATGGTCAGCAGGGCAATCGACTCCGGAACAGCAAAGCGCAGCGACGCCGCGGCGATCAGCAAGCCGGCGAAGGTGCCGAGCGCCCGGTGCTGAATGCGCACGCGCGTGGCGCTGTAGCCGTTCTGGCTGACAAACATGATGGTCATCAGAATCCAGTAGGGCTTGGGAATATTGAAGAACAGCGCCAGCGCGCTGCCGAACATCAGCATCACGGCGAAGCGCGCCGCCGTCCGCAGCGCGGCAGATTTCAGCGACAGGTAGCTGCGCAGCGCCGGCAACAGCGGCAGGCGACGCTGGCGATCGGCCATCAGGTCGCGGGTGTATAGCGGCTTCTGCGTGCGCAGCACGCGCGCGATGCGGCTGAAATGGTAGAGGCAGAAATTACCGACCGGATTATCCGGGTGCTGCCGGGCAATTTTCTCCAGCGCGCCGAGCGGCTTCTCCATGTGGAAGCGTTCCGGCAGCTGGTGATAGAGAATGGCATCGGCCAGCACGCGCAGCCGTGCCGAAATGATTTTCGCGTTCCAGCGGATCACCGCCTCGGCGTGGCTCTGCTCCACCAGCTTTTGCACCTCTTCCGGCTGATGCAGGCTGACCGAGATATGCTCCTGCAGATCGAGCGCAACCTGAAAGGCGCGCGTCAGGCGTTTGTGGCTGTTATCACGGCTGGCGGACAGCATATGCATCTGCTGATAACAGGTGGTGATCAGATCGACCGCTTTCTGCTGACGCGCCAGTAGCGGCGGCAGCGCTTTTTCCGGATCGGTCAGCTGCGTCAGCAAGGTGTATTTGGCGTCGCAGTAATCGGCCAGCTCGCGGTACAGCAGGCTGAGGGTCTCGCGCATCGGCTGCTCTTTCCACAGCCAGAACCAGAACCAGTTAAACAGCCCGTACCACAGCGTCCCGCCGATATACAGCAGCGGCGGGACCCACATTGGCATACGGCCGACGAGGCTTAAGGTAAAGATGGCGGCGATCAGCGTGCCGGGCAGTAAACGACCATGCAGCGGGCTGATTTCACCGGTCACGCCCACCAGCAGCGGCAACACCAGCAGAATCAGCGGCAGCGGCACAGCGTAAGCCGTGAGGTACTGAATCAGAAAACTGCCGCTGGCGAACAGGGCGCCGCCGACAATCAGCCGTTTGAAGAACCGCTTGTGTGGCGTATCCAGACCGGCGATGTTGCAGCAGGCCGGCACCAGGGAGAACAGCAGCCCTTTTTGCAGATCGCCAAACAGCCAGCCGAGCGCCACAGGCAGGCACAGCACCAGCGTTTGCCGCAGCGCATAGTTAACTTCCGGATGATAGATGATTCGACGCCACATCAGCTCATCGTAAACAGAAACGGCGCGATGTTGCCATCACGCCGTGGGTGAGAAGAAATCAGCGGGTGCCGTAAACGACGATGGTTTTGCCGTGTGCGGAGATCAGGTTCTGATCTTCCAGCATTTTCAGGATACGACCCACGGTTTCGCGTGAGCAGCCCACGATCTGACCAATCTCCTGACGGGTGATTTTGATCTGCATACCGTCCGGGTGCGTCATGGCGTCAGGCTGTTTCGCCAGGTTGAGCAGCGTCTGCGCGATACGGCCGGTCACATCGAGGAAGGCAAGGTTGCCGACTTTTTCAGATGTAACCTGCAGGCGACGCGCCATCTGCGCCGACAGGCGCATTAAAATATCCGGATTGACCTGAATCAGCTGACGGAATTTTTTGTAGGAAATTTCAGCCACTTCGCAGGCGGTTTTCGCACGTACCCAGGCGCTACGCTCCTGGCCCTCTTCAAACAGGCCGAGCTCACCGATGAAATCCCCCTGATTGAGGTAGGAGAGTATCATCTCTTTGCCTTCTTCATCTTTAATCAGTACCGCGACGGAACCTTTCACGATGTAGTACAGCGTTTCCGCTTTCTCACCCTGATGGATGAGGGTGCTTTTGGATGGATATTTGTGAATATGGCAATGGGACAGGAACCATTCGAGTGTAGGGTCTGTTTGCGGTTTGCCGAGAACCATTCGCTATTATCCTCTGTTGTAATCGTGCCCAAAATACAGGGGGCAGTTTTCCCTGTCAGGCGGTGAAATCGTCCAGCGTTTCCCGTGAGGGACAGTTATTCGGGGGTGGATTCGTAAGCGATGCTTTTGATTCGTCCCGCTTTCGTCTTTCGTGACGAAAATATTTTCAGCACTGTTTGTAGCATAGCTTTTGCAACCTGTCTCCTGTTGTCTCGCTTCAGCAGGTGGGGGATGCGTCTGCATTGCTGTTTGTCAGGTGAAAGCGTACTCTGGCGGCAAAACCGCCGCTTCAGGAGAAAGAATAATGCAGGCACGAGTGAAATGGGTGGAAGGGCTGACCTTTCTCGGAGAATCCTCATCCGGTCATCAGGTATTAATGGACGGCAATTCCGGTGATAAAGCGCCCAGCCCGATGGAGATGGTGTTGATGGCTGCGGGCGGCTGCAGCGCGAT
>NZ_SDFT01000119.1:0-2626 GCF_004916815.1 Pantoea sp. R102 | reverse complement strand
AACGAGGCGAACCGGGGGAACTGAAACATCTAAGTACCCCGAGGAAAAGAAATCAACCGAGATTCCCCCAGTAGCGGCGAGCGAACGGGGAGCAGCCCAGGACCTGAATCAGCTTGTGCATCAGTGGAAGCGTCTGGAAAGTCGCGCGATACCGGGTGACAGCCCCGTACACGAAGATGCATGAGTTGTGAGTCCGACGAGTAGGGCGGGACACGTGGTATCCTGTCTGAATATGGGGGGACCATCCTCCAAGGCTAAATACTCCTGACTGACCGATAGTGAACCAGTACCGTGAGGGAAAGGCGAAAAGAACCCCGGCGAGGGGAGTGAAACAGAACCTGAAACCGTGTACGTACAAGCAGTGGGAGCCTACTTGTTAGGTGACTGCGTACCTTTTGTATAATGGGTCAGCGACTTATATTCTGTAGCAAGGTTAACCGCATAGGGGAGCCGAAGGGAAACCGAGTCTTAATTGGGCGTTAAGTTGCAGGGTATAGACCCGAAACCCGGTGATCTAGCCATGGGCAGGTTGAAGGTTGGGTAACACTAACTGGAGGACCGAACCGACTAATGTTGAAAAATTAGCGGATGACTTGTGGCTGGGGGTGAAAGGCCAATCAAACCGGGAGATAGCTGGTTCTCCCCGAAAGCTATTTAGGTAGCGCCTCGTGAACTCATCTCCGGGGGTAGAGCACTGTTTCGGCTAGGGGGCCATCCCGGCTTACCAACCCGATGCAAACTGCGAATACCGGAGAATGTTATCACGGGAGACACACGGCGGGTGCTAACGTCCGTCGTGAAGAGGGAAACAACCCAGACCGCCAGCTAAGGTCCCAAAGTCATGGTTAAGTGGGAAACGATGTGGGAAGGCACAGACAGCCAGGATGTTGGCTTAGAAGCAGCCATCATTTAAAGAAAGCGTAATAGCTCACTGGTCGAGTCGGCCTGCGCGGAAGATGTAACGGGGCTAAACCATGCACCGAAGCTGCGGCAGCGACACTATGTGTTGTTGGGTAGGGGAGCGTTCTGTAAGCCGCTGAAGGTGTGCTGTGAGGCATGCTGGAGGTATCAGAAGTGCGAATGCTGACATAAGTAACGATAAAGCGGGTGAAAAGCCCGCTCGCCGGAAGACCAAGGGTTCCTGTCCAACGTTAATCGGGGCAGGGTGAGTCGACCCCTAAGGCGAGGCTGAAAAGCGTAGTCGATGGGAAACAGGTTAATATTCCTGTACTTGGTGTTACTGCGAAGGGGGGACGGAGAAGGCTAGGTTATCCGGGCGACGGTTGTCCCGGTTTAAGCGTGCAGGTGTGAAGACCAGGCAAATCCGGTCTTCTTTAACACTGAGGCGTGATGACGAGCCGCCACGGCGGTGAAGTAACTGATGCCCTGCTTCCAGGAAAAGCCTCTAAGCTCCAGGTAACACGAAATCGTACCCCAAACCGACACAGGTGGTCAGGTAGAGAATACCAAGGCGCTTGAGAGAACTCGGGTGAAGGAACTAGGCAAAATGGTGCCGTAACTTCGGGAGAAGGCACGCTGGCGCGTAGGTGAAGGGACTTGCTCCCGGAGCCGAGGCCAGTCGAAGATACCAGCTGGCTGCAACTGTTTATTAAAAACACAGCACTGTGCAAACACGAAAGTGGACGTATACGGTGTGACGCCTGCCCGGTGCCGGAAGGTTAATTGATGGGGTTATCCGCAAGGAGAAGCTCTTGATCGAAGCCCCGGTAAACGGCGGCCGTAACTATAACGGTCCTAAGGTAGCGAAATTCCTTGTCGGGTAAGTTCCGACCTGCACGAATGGCGTAATGATGGCCAGGCTGTCTCCACCCGAGACTCAGTGAAATTGAAATCGCTGTGAAGATGCAGTGTACCCGCGGCAAGACGGAAAGACCCCGTGAACCTTTACTATAGCTTGACACTGAACATTGAGCCTTGATGTGTAGGATAGGTGGGAGGCTTTGAAGCGCGGACGCCAGTCTGCGTGGAGCCAACCTTGAAATACCACCCTTTAATGTTTGATGTTCTAACGTAGGCCCGTAATCCGGGCTGCGGACAGTGTCTGGTGGGTAGTTTGACTGGGGCGGTCTCCTCCCAAAGCGTAACGGAGGAGCACGAAGGTTGGCTAATCCTGGTCGGACATCAGGAGGTTAGTGCAATGGCATAAGCCAGCTTGACTGCGAGAGTGACGGCTCGAGCAGGTGCGAAAGCAGGTCATAGTGATCCGGTGGTTCTGAATGGAAGGGCCATCGCTCAACGGATAAAAGGTACTCCGGGGATAACAGGCTGATACCGCCCAAGAGTTCATATCGACGGCGGTGTTTGGCACCTCGATGTCGGCTCATCACATCCTGGGGCTGAAGTAGGTCCCAAGGGTACGGCTGTTCGCCGTTTAAAGTGGTACGCGAGCTGGGTTTAGAACGTCGTGAGACAGTTCGGTCCCTATCTGCCGTGGGCGCTGGAGAATTGAGGGGGGTTGCTCCTAGTACGAGAGGACCGGAGTGAACGCACCGCTGGTGTTCGGGTTGTCATGCCAATGGCACTGCCCGGTAGCTAAGTGCGGAAGAGATAAGTGCTGAAAGCATCTAAGCACGAAACTTGCCCCGAGATGAGTTCTCCCTGACCC